>JBNJDW010000074.1:0-8205 GCA_051745265.1 Pseudomonadota bacterium | reverse complement strand
TTTGCTGCTCACAATTTTCATGGATATTCAGTTCCTGATTGGTTTGGGGTCCTGACTGACATAGGCAATATTGGCCCGCAAATCAGCCGGATCAATCTGACGAATATCCGTATTATCAATCTTGATTGTGCCCTCACCCGTATCGTAAAAACCCATCATCAGTTTGATCAGGGTTGATTTCCCCGACCCAATTCTGCCGATAACACCTATCTTTTCTCCGGCTTTGATTTCAAGATTAACGCCCGACAATACCGGATGTCCGGTTTGCGGATAGGCATAACCAACAGCATTCAATTCAAAATCACCCTTAAGCTCTGGACGGCTGAGAAAGCGTTTGCCCTCAGGCCGTTCCACAGGCAGCGCCATTACGGCATCAAGGCTGTGTAAGGCCAGCTTTGCCTGATAATATTTATTAATCAGACCGACAATCTGGGCGACCGGCGCCAAGGCCCGGGTCGACAAAATCACACAAGCGATCAAGCCACCAATGGTCAGGCTTTGATCCGCGACCAGATACATACCAATCAGAATGATAAAAACGCTCATTGCCTGCTGGGTAAAGCTGGTAAAATTAACCGCCAGACTGGACCACAGGCGCGATTTCTGGCCATACAGCGCCGATTGCCCGACGACATCTGTATATTTCTGGCGCAGGCGCCCGGCACCACCGACCCCCTTGACCGTTTCCAGATTATAAAGCGTCTCCAGCAACAGGTTATGCTTGATTTCATTGCCCTTCATGGATTTATAGACCAGCCGTTTGACCGGAATCTGTACCAGCAGAGACATAAGGACGACCACGGCATAAATGCCCAGCAGCATAAAGGCAATCGGCCCGCCGATAATCCAGATAATCGCGATAAAAAACAGCGAAAACGGAAAATCAACCAAGGTCACAACCGTCGCCGAGGTCATGAATTCCTTCAATGTATCAAATTCACGCAGGCTGTTGGCCATGGAGCCGATCGATCCCTGACGGGTCATCAGTTTCATATTCAGAACCTGATCCATCAGCCGCCGGGCCAGAATAACGTCAGAGCGCCTGCCGGCAACATCAATAAAATAACTGCGTAATATCCGGATCAAAAGATCAAACAGATAAACAACCAGCACTGCTATCCCCAGAACCCAGCCGGTATCCGTGGCATTGCTGGGCAAAACCCGGTCATAAACATTCATGATAAACAACGGTCCTGCCAGGGCAAACAGATTACTGAACACGGCCGCCAGCAAAACCAGCGCATAAGTGCCCATATTGCCTTTAACAACCGACCAGAACCAGTGACGTTCCGGCATATCAATATGGCTATGACCGCTTTTATCTTCGGTCGTGTCTTCATGTTTTCTGATCAGAACCGTATAACCGTTATAGGAAGAGTCTATCTGTGCATTGGATAGATTAACCACCGCTTCGGCTTCGGGGTCAAAGACCTCTGCCCCGGCTTTGTTTTTTTTAAGCAGGACAACAGATTTATTGTCCTCCATCATCAAAACGACCGGCAGCACCTTATCCGATATATCCTGATAAGACCGCTTAATGATCTTTGATTTATATCCGGCGCGGCCCGCCGCCTCAACAAACAGCGCCGGGGTCAGCGTGCCGTCACTGCCCAGCCCATAGGCCAGGGATTCCGCGCTGCGCTGATCATCATGATAGCCGGTTATATAAACCAGACAGGCCATCAGAGGATCATCGCCCGGTTTGCGGCTGTTATGTGCTGATATATCTGTAATTGGTTTTTCCGTCATTCTATTCTAAGCCTATAAGGGCTCATTGAGCGGCCATCTCGGCATTATCATACCCGAAAGCTTCATCAATCCTGCCGATTGCCCCCAATAAATCATATGTCGCTGCCTGACGGCTGTAATAGCCATTGACCAGATTGACTTCGGCATCAAACAGCTTGTTCTGTGCGTTAATAATATCAAGGATCGACCGCGCGCCGGATTCGTATTCCTGATTATAAGAGCGGAAAATTTCCCGGTTGGCTTCTTCCCGCTCTTTCAAAATTTCCAGATCTTTTTCGGCGCTGTTCAATTCGGCAAAGCGCTGTTTCACATCACGTTCTATTGTATTCAGCCGTTGATCCTGTTCCGCCAGCGCCTGTTCACGAAGCTTCTGACTGCGGTCAACCCGCGCGGAATAGGCCCCGCCCATGGAAAAATCCCAAGCCAGATTTAAAACAGCCTGCGCATCCTCGGTTTCACCGCCCATGCGGTCATCCCGATCCCCCTGCCGGTAAGATAATTCAGCATCCAGCCGGGGGATGACGGTGCCCTGTTCGGCCCGGATTTCACGTTTCATGGCATCTGCCGTGAAGGCCGCAGATTTCAAATAAGGATGAGACCGCCGTGCCATTAGCAAGCCTTCGTTCAAATCGGCCGGCAATAAAGCGTCCGCCGCGACTGTTGAAATCTCAAGCCCGGTTTCGGGCAGATGACCGACGATTTCTTCATAGCGTGCTTCGGCCAGAGATTGTTGTTTCTGATAATCCAGTAAAGCGCTTCGGGTCAGCATAATCAATTCTTCAGCCTGCAGCAGGTCACTATGGCCCAGGGCGCCCTCTTCAACCATGATTTCCATCCGGTCACGGTAATCGGCAACATCTGTTAAAAACCCCTGCGTTTTCTTTACAACAGCCCGCAGACGCGCCACATCAATATGGGTAATAACAGCCTGACGGATTACATCAACCTTGCCGGCTTTGTATTCAAAATCGCTGGCCTTTTTATGAGACCTTGCCGCCAGATAACGGTTCGTCGTACTATGTCCGTCATATAAGGGCTGGTTCAGGGCGATAAAACCTTCTCCTGTATAGGACTGCACCGCGCCTTCATCCGTTGTCCGGCGGCGGGTTGTTTCATTATTCAGACTGGCGCGCCCGGCCTGCGCACTTGCGCTTAAGGTCGGAAAGAATGCTGATCTGGCTTCTTTAACGTCTTCCTGAGTAATTTCGCGGTTTAACGCCTGCCCTTTTAAAAGCGGGTTATAATAAACAGCATCTTTAACAGTATCATCCAGCGAAACCGCATAAGCCTCGGAAAGTCCCGCACCGCACAGGCCCGGAACCATTACTGCTATCATTAAACCATATCTTATCAGATATTTCATTTCTTGCTTAAAGCCCCTTTGATACAGCGAACGCTGCCTGTCTTTATTGTGCACAACAATATGCAGATACGCAATAGTTCTTACTATGCCGCATCGTTCTTAAGAAAATGTAAACAGGGTACGATCAATCTCTACATAAACAATGGCGCATAGGTTTCGGTTATTAAAGGATTTTATGACGACCGCTCCAAAAGCATTAAAACCCTTGGCGCGCTTTGTCAAAAGCGTTAGACTTTGCCCACACATGAAAAAGGAAGCCTGATGGTTGATGTCACCGAAAAAGATGACTTTTGCGTCTATTGCTATGATTTTAATGGGCAGGGCAAGGTTATTAACGCCAAGGAAACCGGTGTTTCAAATGATGCCTATATGACCTGGTGGCATCTGGATGCGCTGAATCCTGATACGGAATCCTTTCTACAGAACAGCATGAGCCTTAATCCGATCATTACCGGCGCCCTGCTGGCCCAAGATACACGCCCGCGGCTGGAGCATTTTGAAAACGGCTTATTGATCATTCTGCGTGGGGTCAACACCGAAAACCCGGAACGGCCCGAAGACATGATCTCCCTTCGCATCTGGATTGATCAGGAACGCGTAATTACCGTCCGTCGCCGGGTCTTGAAATCCGTTCAGGATCTGGTTGAACAACTCGAACGCGGCATTGCGCCGCAAACAGGCGGGGATCTACTATGTTATCTTATTGACCGCCTGACCCAACGCATCGCCCCCGTTATCGAGACAATCGAAGAACGCTGCGATACTTTGGAAGAAGCCCTGATAGACGAGCCTAACCGGGCCCTACGCAACCAGATTATTCAGACCCGCAAAAAAGCCATTACCCTGCGCCGCTATCTGGGCCCGCAGCGCGATGTTTTGTCCCAGCTTCGCAATCAGGATTTTACAGGCCTTTCAACGCAGAATAAATGGCAGCTACAGGAATACAGCAGTTATAGCCTTCGTCTGGTTGAAGACCTGGATATGCTGCGTGAACGCACCCAGATCATTCAGGACGAATTGACAACCACCCTTGCCGATGCCCTGAACCGAAATATGTATATGTTATCGGTCATTGCTGCTATCTTCTTGCCACTCGGCTTTTTAACCGGGTTGCTCGGCATTAATGTCGGCGGTATTCCCGGCGCTGAAAACCCGCATGCTTTCTGGATCTTTATCGGTGGACTCTTGATCTTAATTCTTTGTCAAATCTTATTGTTTAAAAAGGCAAAATGGTTTTAATCTCTTTCTAACTTTAAACGGTGTGTATATCAAAAATGGCAAAAACAACAAAACCAATGCCGCTGGCTCTGGGCTGGGAAGAATGGCTTAATTTACCCGGCCTAAAAATCCCGGCGATCAAGGCCAAAATAGATACAGGTGCGACGACATCTTCCCTGCATGCGCTGTATGTTGAACCCTATATGTCCAAAAGCGGCAAACGGGTTCATTTCATTGTAAAGCCGACACCGGATAAACCGGATCTGATCCTGCATTGCTCGGCCAAGGTGATTGATGAGCGGGAAGTGACCAGCTCCAACGGTGATACCGAACTTCGCTATGTCATCGAAACACTGATTGATATTGGCGGCCAGAAATGGCCCATAGAAATGACGCTGTCCAACCGGGAAGGCATGCAGTACCGCATGCTGCTGGGCCGCTCCGCCCTGCCCGAGAACAGTATCGTCAATCCGGCCAAATCCTGTATTCACGGTATTCCGCCGTTATCGATATATGACCAGCATGAGAAAAAAGACCGCGAATTCAAGCCGCTGCGCATTGGCATTCTCAGTGAAAGCAAGAATATTTACTCGACCAAACGTTTGCTGGAAACGGCAAGAGCCCGCGGCCATGAAGCAGAGCTGGTCCGTACCTCGCAATGTTATATGAATATCGCCTATGAAGGCGCCGCCGTTCATCATTTTGACCGCAGCTATGAACGTTATGATGCGATTATTCCGCGCATTGCCTCCAGCCTGACATTTTTTGGCACGGCTGTGGTCCGCCAGTTCGAAACCATGGGCACCTATTGTATCAACCGGGCACAGGCCATTAACGCCTCTCGTGACAAACTCTATGCCCATCAGATTATGGCGCAGAATAAACTGCCGATGCCGAAAACCGCTTTTACAAAATCTTCTGAACATACCGAAGAGGTTATTGATCTGGTCGGTAATGCGCCGCTGGTGATTAAGCTGCTCGACAGTACGCAGGGCAATGGTGTTGTACTGGCAGAAACCCAGCAGGCGGCAGAATCGGTCATTGGTGCCTTTCAGGGCTTACGGGCCAATATTCTGGTTCAGGAATATATTGAAGAGGCCAAAGGCACGGATATTCGCTGCTTTGTTGTTGGCCGCAAAGTGGTCGCCGCCATGAAACGCACAGCCCGCGAGGGCGAATTCCGCAGCAATATTCACCGCGGCGGCAAAGGGGCTAAAATAAAGATCACCCCCGAAGAACGTAAAATCGCCGTCAGGGCCGCCCGCGCACTGGGCCTTAACGTTGCCGGTGTCGATATTATCAGGGCTGGTGACGGCCCCAAAATACTGGAGGTCAACTCATCCCCCGGACTTGAAGGTGTTGAAAAATCAACCGGCGTTGATGTCGCCAGCAAGATCATTGACTATATCGAGCAAAACGCCCGTACGGTGCTGGCGCATAACCGGAAAAAAGTTTAGCAATTTTCACCCTTTTTCAAACTAGGCTGTGTTGCTTAACATGTCCTTTAAAAAGAGATTGGCGCGCCCTGCAGGACTCGAACCTGCAACCTACTGCTTAGAAGGCAGTTGCTCTATCCGGTTGAGCTAAGGGCGCCCGGAATATATATGGAACAGTCACCTGCCCCCATGCGCTTATATTAAGCTTTTTTACTACGCTTTGTCGAGCCGGAAGTCGCCGAAGATTTTTTTCCGGTCGCAGGACGGGCCTTTGCCTTGCCCTTCCCTGCCGCTTTGGCTGAATCCGGCTGATATTCTACCGGACGGTATTTAAAGTTATCCAGATAATTGCGCGGTTTGACTTTGCGGTCATGGCGTTCTTCAACATCGAATACCCAGCCTTTTGATTCTGCAAAGGCAATCGCAGCTTCTTTGCTGTCAAATTTAAGGCGGATCTGATTATTTGTATCTTCAGAGCTTATCCAGCCCATCAGCTGTTCCGGCACACGCGGTGTTAAGGCCAACCCCTCCAGAACCCATTGCTGCTGGTGGCCGCCCCGGCCCGACTGCATGGTATTTTTAACCGGCTTGTATATCCGAACACGTGTTTTCATTATTGTATCCTGACCGCTATTTTCTCATTATTCTTGGAAACAGTATAATAGAACAGCATCGGGCGTAAAGAAGAAAGCCGGAAAAATTACGGCCATACGGCTGTTACAGATAAAAAGAACTGGCAAAGCAAGGGAAGCTTAAAAAAATGGTCGGGGCAGGGGGATTCGAACTCCCGACCTCCTGTACCCAAAACAGGCGCGCTACCAGGCTGCGCTATGCCCCGACGACTTAGATTGTCTACAGGTTTTTAGCGCCGGGCGCAAGGTTAAAATGTCAATATTTCATCAAAACCGGCCAGATAATCCCCGACAGACAGGCCAAGGCGTTCTGCAGCGCCGCCTCTAAGCTCAATCGCATAGCCAATAACGCCCCCTGAAGGCAGCGGCGTCAGATCATGAGGCACAGCATTTTCATGGATCTTGATAATCGTCCTATCCGGGGCGATATAAAGAATATCCAAGGGAATCAATGTGTTTTTCATCCACATTGCCATCTTGCGGGCCGGTTTAAGAACAAACAGCATGCCGCCTTCGGGAGCAAGATATTCACGATGCATCAGCCCATTGGTTAAGCGTTCAGGACTTGCCGCGATTTCAAGGCTGAGGTCAATGGTTTCACCATTTTGTTTTTCTATCTGAAAAGCACCGCAAACTGTCGCCAGATCAATATTCGGCGGGGCCGAGGAATCGGCATACACAAATGGCGCCGCCCCCAAGATCAAAAGCATGGTCAAGACTGATGTTATTATTCCCTTATACATTGGCAGCCTCACTGAATGTCGTCTTTCATAGATCAAGGCCGTGCCTGCAAAAGCTGCGGTCCCATACGAACAGGCTCAACCGCGCGGGCAAGGCCGGTATCATCATCGATCTCAACAAAAATACCGCATATTGTCCCCTCGCCATAGGCCGGGTGCATACGCTCCCCGGGGACTTTATCGATCATTTTATTCAGGGAAATATCCTTGTCCATACCAATAATGCTGTCATAGCAACCGCACATACCGGCATCGGTCTGATAGGCTGTACCGCCGCTCAGAATCTGGGCGTCCGCGGTGGGAACATGCGTATGCGTGCCAACAACCAGACTGACAAAGCCGTCACAGAAATGCCCCATGCCCATTTTTTCGCTGCTGGCCTCGCCATGGACATCAACCATAATCGCATCAACGGTTACACCCAGTTGCACCTCTGCCAGCACCTTTTCAACGGCGCCAAAAGGATCATCAAGCGGGTCCATAAAAAGCCGTGTCATCACATTGATAACGCAAAGTTTTTTGCCTTTATCATTCTCGACGATTGTATAACCCCGCCCCGGCGCGCCCGCCGGATAGTTCACAGGACGGATCAGTTGCGGATCCTTTTCGATATAGGATTTAATTTCCCGTTGGTCCCAGACATGATTGCCGGTCGTAATACAATCCACCCCCAGTTCATAAAATTCATGGCAGATCTGCGCCGTAATACCAAAACCATGCGCGGCGTTTTCACCATTTATAACGACAAAATCAAGATTAAGGCTGTCTTTCAATCGCGGCAGATAACGCGCCAGCGCTTCACGCCCGGGGCTGCCCACAATGTCGCCTAAAAATAATAAATTCATAGCGTTACCGGTTCTTTCTATAGTGCGGGCTGATACAACGCCGCTTCCGTTACAATATAATTCAGGGGCTGATCATGGCCTTCTACATGCAGTTTGTCAAACTTTTGACATTCAAAGGCAAGACCAAAGGTCAGCAACGGTAATCCCGCCTTTTTATAACCGGCAATCGTTCATGAATGCGCTTCTCAACAACTGGGTTGTAGCATGGCCTTGGCGTTTTAT
>JBNJDW010000073.1:0-8399 GCA_051745265.1 Pseudomonadota bacterium | reverse complement strand
TGCATACTCATCATCCCGATACAGGCGATCATGAATCCTTTTCGCTTCCAAAGCTTTTTCATTAATCTGCTCCGCTTTTGTTTTCAGGGTTTCCGAGGTGCCAAACCGAATGCCCAGCTTGTAAAACGCCGCAAAAGCAATCAGACCCAGCACAAAAATACCCAAAGCCAGGCCGATCATTGCTTTTCCTGATCACGTGTAAATACGGCAATGGCACCGGCCAGCGCCACACCGGCACTGACAACGGCCTGTGTTTGTTCCGGCGATAAAGACACGCCAACGGCGGTTAACACCGATATAATCCCCAGCCAGGATGACCGTTCACGCAGGCGGGATAACAGATATCCGATAAATTTCTTCATTATAGATCTCCTTTTAAAGCATGGCCTGATAACAGGCCTGTTGATAAACCTCTTCTTTGTACCAGCACGGCGGCATGTCTTTTGGCGGGCGGCCGTTCTCATGAATTGTGATCGCTTTGGCCAGCGCGCACAGCATCGCGGCGCTCTCGATATTCAAAGAGGCTGTCCGTTTTACCCGCAGCCGCCGTGCCACATGTTCGGCATAACCATCCGTGGCATTTTCATGCGGCGGGGCCCAGCGGTTAATAATGCTCTGCACCGTATCCAGACCGTATTTCCGGTAATAGGTCAGCAGCACTTTCATCAGCGCCCGCAGCCCCGCTTCCGGACTGTCAAATTCAACAAAATCCTGATCAAACTGCACAGCTTTCTGGCCCTGCCAGCGAATTTTGCTCAGGCGAATATTGCCGGGGTTATTATTACGAATACCCCGGGGTAACGTTTCAGATCTCATCGAAACCCCCTGTTTATAAATATGGTGAATATGGCGGCTACTTATCGGCCTTTTGTTCAAGCTTATCGAGAATCCGATCCAGCTTTGCATCAATCCGGTTCGACATATGTGTATGCTCTTTGCGGGTGACGAATTGCTCAATGGCGTATATTTTGAACTGATCGGCCTTGTCATCTGCCCGCTCGGCCTTGGTTTCAATGGCATGCAGGCGTTTCAAAAGCCAGCCGGTAATCGCTGATAACGGCAACCAGAACCAATTGGTCAGTCTGCCAATAAAATCCAGATGTTCCATCAAACACCATTAAATGCCGCATCAAAGGCAGCTTCGACATCCTCTTGTGTCAGGCAGTTTTCCAGATCAACGGCTGCTTCCGCCTGAAAACACGTCTGAACATGATCATGGACAGCATCGGCAATGGTGATGACTTCGGGGGCGGTTAAGGGTATAAAACCGTTTTCCGCCTTCCACAGAATACTATATTGAGCATCTTCCTTGGCCTTGATCCGGGCGCCCAGCAACATTGCCTGTGTTGCCCGGTCCGTCCGTATGGCGACACTGTTAACCGTCAGGCCTTCGGTTTCACGCTGATAGCGATACGCGGCCAGAATACCGGGTTTATCAATCGGTATATCCGGCGGGCTTGTGACCAATCCCGACCCGATCGGGCCAATCGTCTCAATTGTAACCTCCTCACCGGTTTGGCTGTCATAAACGACCTCACCGCGGTGGTCTTCAATCTGCTGCCACTGGCTGCCGTTCCAGACTCTGGCATAACCGTCCTCTGCCTCGGGCGGTGCCACATCCGTGGCCCGGGCCGGGATCAGGAAAACATCTGTTTCCAGCGGGCTTTTACGGGCCTCTGTTTCGCCAAGATAAATTCCATTTTCATCGTAATTATAAATTTTCATCCGTTTCATCCTTTAGTATTTTATGATCGCAAGATACGCGCGGTTTTTCGGTCTGGTTTCAGACCCGCCTGTATAGTTCGTATATTTAGTGCCACTTTCGGAATCTCCTGTGGCGTTTGTATTCCCGCGATTGATGCCGGAATCTGCTACTGCAAATGAATGGCGGTGACTTTTAAGCTCATCCGCCTGATACGACCCAAAAACCCGGCCTGAATCGACCGCCCCGCCGGCATCCCAGGCCCGCTCAAAAAGCCCCTGATCATCCGGCAGGTTAAAAGTCGTTGACCCGTCCCCATCACCGAATACCGTACCGATCGCCGCAAACAGATCCGCATAAACAGTCCGGCTGATTTCCGCACCATCGCGCACCAGCCAGCCTTCAGGCGGGGTATCCATAGCGCACATACCGATTAAACCCGGCGGTGCCCCAACACCGACAGGCAGGTGATCCGCAAACTGTTTGGCGGTGATAAAGGCCGTATCTTCCAGCCCCGCGTCAACTTCGGCATCACTGGCCCGCCGGGCCAGACCGGCTGTGTTTTCTGAGGCCAGCTGTAAAACCGCGCCCTCAAAATACGGCGTATACTGATCACTGTTCGCGTTAACAGCGCCGGTGGGAATCCAATGACTGCCGTCATAAATTTTCAAAATCCATGGCGTGGCACTGTCATCCAGCCACAGCGTACCGGCTGCGGCATAGACCGGCGGTGTTGAGCCTTTGTGATGACTCAGCAATGCTTTTTTACCGTTGTTATCATCCTGACGATAGGCAAGACCGCTTTTATCGGCCCCGATCACCGGGTCGAATTGAGACATGTTTTTCTCCTTGGTTACTGGTTAATCTGCTGGCTGGTTTTCTTTGCCATATCCTTTGGCCAGATAATCAAAATGGCGCGAAACCGGATTGCCGGTCTGGTCAAAAAACTGGATCGAAAATCCAGATTTACTGACTCCGGACAAGGCATAATAATCACCGGTCTGCAGGTCCTGGGCTGAAACCGCAATCGCCGGACGTATCCGAAACGGCTTGGCAAAGCTGATGTCCGTCACATCAGGTCCGGCTTCTATATCCTGACCGGAAAGCACCCGGTCAGGCATATCAATGATAATCGAAACATCGGAAACAATAGGCGTGATCCCCGGTGCCTGACTGTGCAGCAGCAAGCGAAAATCAAAACCACGGGCGGTATAATCGCCAATGACAAAATGCCGCCAGGGGCTCCAGTCTGCATTCGGATCGGCAGGATTATCCGCCGTCGTCCTGATCTGTAAATGCACCGACCATTTCTCCGGATCAATGGTATTATCCCAATTTTCGATCAGATCAATATTTCCCCGGTCATCCAGAGTCTGGTTTAAATCCAAGCCACTGACCTTCATGGCCGCGGTCAGGCGGGCGGTAAACACACTGCCCAGATCGCAGCTATCCTGAAACCGGTATAGACCCTCAACCGCATATCCGGCAGAGCCAATATCGGTGCAGCTCACCATATCCATATCGGGCCAGTCATCAATACTGTCCATGCCGGAAAACCGGAGCCCACCGTCAACAACGGCAACATTGGTCATTTCACCATAGAAATCCGGGCCCTCTGTCAGGGTTTCAACCACATTCAAATCCGCCATATCGGCCATATCGGTTTTAATCACTGCCGGTGATGCGCTTTGACGCCCGCCCAGATCAACCGCTTTAATCAGGTAATATCCCGATAAGACCGGCACCGATACCGAACTTGCCGTAGGCGGCACCGAGCTCACAAGATCAATCGCCGTGTTCCAGCTGGCCGTATCAGACAGATCGGCGCTGTATTTTATTTTATAATGCGACAGATCAATATCCGGCACCGCATCCCAGCTTAACTGGGCCGTGCCGCCCACAATATTAATCGCAAAATTCTTGACGTCACCGGGGATTTCACCGGCACCGATAACTTCGTAACCGGGCAGAACCAGTGTTTCGGATGCAATATTATTGGACCGGACATAACGGAATTCCAGATCATAAAAGCCGCCTTCCTCAACACCGGATACGGCAAAACTATGACCGCCCAGATCTTCTATTGAGGCCGCCTGAAAACTGTTTTCTTCCTTGGCCCTGATCCGGGCTTTCAGTTTCAGGTCTTCAACATGCGAAGACGGTTTCAAAGTAATGACAATTTGCGGCGTAAAGGACCCATCGGTATTTTTCTTTAACACCTCAACCCCGGACTGGATCGCCTCCAGCACCGGTTTTTCAGGACGGCGCAATTCCGGCGGAATGCTCATATGACTGTCGAATTGCGGAATTTCAATCTGATCGGCCTGATGAAGCGCCGGCGCCGCATCAACACAGGTGATACGGGCGGCCAGATTATCCTGCGGTTCGATGGATTTCACGATCAGAGCGATGCTTTCACGGCCGCTCTCACCGAAAACGCATAAATCCCCCGCCATGATCTCCTCCGCCTCCGGCGACAGCGCGATCGGCTGGACAAAGCGGACAATATGGTCTTCGCCCGCGACGGTCATAAGATCTTTGACAATCGAATTCCCGTTCTGGCAGCGGATACGCAGCACATAATTTTTATCCGCCTCCATGGTTACCGCCGTATCCAGACGGACCCCTGTTATCATCTCCGGATCACCTTCGATGACCCGCGCTGCAATCCGGGCCGAGGCCAGACCGATCAACGCCGCATCATGCGTCAGGCGGATCAGATCACCACGGGTACAGACGATATGTTCAATATCGGTATAAAAACTATAGCTTTCAGGCCGCAGGCGGGCACTGGCAATATGATAGCGCCCATCCTGCCAGACCTGTTTCGGATCAGTAATACCCGACAGATCCAGACCTTCAAATTTCCGGGCATTCTCTTCTGTATAGCCATCATCAAACACCAGACGTTCATCCAGCTGCCAGCCTTTTTCCCGGTTGTGAAACCGAACGCGCAGGGCATGGGGGTGATCATCAAAACTGCGTTCTGATTCAAACCCATATGAATTGCGCGGCGTAAAATGCTGCACCGGGGTGGTTTGCGGCATATCCTCAACCACGGCCCAGCGTCCGTCTATCAGCGTCGGGCTGGCTCTGCCGGCGGCGGCAATATCACTTAAAACATCCATCACTGACTGACCTGTATCAACAACGGCATTAAATTCCCGTCCGGCCATCTGACAGCGTTGATGCCAGTCCTGTAATTTCTCAAGATCAATACGGTCATCACTCAGCGGTCTGGCATTGGCGCTGCCCTGCAACACATGCCGGAACAAAGCCGCCGGATTGGCGCTGATCTGAGTGCTCCAGCTTTGACCATCCCAGTCCGGAACAATCGATGACACAACCCCGTTAAGCTGATCAATCGTGCCGTTCAACTGGTCCGTCGCCCGGATGCGCAGCACGGTTATCGCCAGACCCTTTTGCTGTACCGGGTCTTCATTGCGAACGCTGCGCAATGCTGTCCAATAAACATCATCAAACACCGAATCATTATCGGTGTCTTTGGTCAAACGGCGCAAACGCACATCATACTGACCGCGCGGGACCTGAAACCGCACCGCGCGGCGCAGGGCATTTGTCTGTTTCGCTCTGACATGAAAACCATCAAACCGGATACCGCCGGTCGACACTTTAATGCCCGATCCTTCAATGCTGGCTGAAAAATCAGTAGCGCTTTCATAGATATCGCCCAGATCCTCTGCCCGTTTACGGTCTTCAATTTCAACGCCCAGCGTATCGCCCAGATGGACCAGACGGGCGACTTCATATTTATCCGCGGGCAATTGCGGTGGTTTGACGACCATTGTTTCTGATGCAGCATAGGGATCCGGATTGCCATACTGGTCAAATCCGGGCACCCGCTCGCCCTCGATCACTTGCGCCTGACCATTGCTGCGATCAATCACAACACTGTCTATACGTTTATAGTATCGCAGGCTTGGACCAGCCCATATGAACCCGCCATAATAGGTACCGGGCGGGCTGACTGACAGGCTCTGTTCACCCACCGGTTTATGGTCATAGGCGCCGGCCGACCAGTCATCCGTACCCGCCGGCGCATACTGCACTTCAACATCGACCATTCTGGCCTGACGGTTGCCCTGATCATTAAATTCCGCAAGGCCTTTGGGGAACAGGATATCAATGGAAATTTCATCGGTATCCTCCTCGGTTGTACGTATTTCATAACCGTTCTCACGGGTCAGCCGGACATGCAGATCATTTTGCAAAACGACATTGGGATACAGGCTCAATGGTGCATCCGATGCGGTCCCCCTCCGGGTTTCAATTTCAACATCATCAAATTCGGCCAGGGGTGTTTCACCGATTTTAAGATCACGGATTTCCAAAGGCCCGTAGCCCCAGACGAACAACATACGGATATACTGATCTTCACCGACAATTTCTGTGAAAGGCTGCGCGC
Source organism: Pseudomonadota bacterium (assembly GCA_051745265.1). Classification (GTDB taxonomy): domain Bacteria; phylum Pseudomonadota; class Alphaproteobacteria; order Micavibrionales; family CSBR16-224; genus JBNJDW01. The sequence continues at coordinate 2,271 of JBNJDW010000073.1, read as the reverse complement.
CCAGCGGCGGGACGATTCTATGTGTGCCCAGAACCTGCGGAATATTGGCAAAGGGCTCAACCCGGTTTTGCGCCCCTTTGATAAAGCGCGTGCGGTTTTCTTTACTTTGCGGTGTATAGCGTGACCGCGCGGGCGGCGCGATGGCATTAACCGCCAACCGCCCCAGAAAGCTGATGCCGCCGGCCAGCATTTTTTGCGTTAAAGACAGGGAAAACACCCCGCCCAGCTGACTGCCCAGCATCGTGCCGGCCATCGTTCCCATAAACGGCGCCGCCGCCATGATTGCCACGCTTAACACGGTGCGCAGCGGATTTTTACCACCGCCGCCCTGCGGCACCATGCGAATACTGACAATACAATTCTGTTTGGGCCGGATATAGGCATATCGATCCCGGGGCACATATTCACCATTGATAAAAACATGGGCATGGGCCTGCAAAACCGGATCGGCCTGCACCTGCTGCAAGATTTCGGCAATACTCAGCCCCAGCGGCAGGCAGCAATCAATCCGCTCAACCGAAAACGGATGGGGAATGGCGCTGACCTGCAGCATCTCCTGATCCGGCGCAGGCTGTTTTGTATAAGAATTCAAAGCTGTCATTTTAAATCTTTTGCTGTTTGCGTTTCAGTGTGATGATGACGAAAAAAACCAACAACCCGGTTTTTCCAGCGCAGGGAGGCGTAACGTTCAATGACGCTGTTGATACCGCGTTCAATATGCAGCATCTGCTGATCACCCAGCACCATGCCGACATGCATCGGCTCGCCGCGCATCCGTAAAACAACGACATCACCGCAGCGGGCTTCTGAAGCCGGAACAACCTTCCAGTTCAAAGATTCACGCCGGACCAGCGGGCCCAGCTGGCCTTGATCTATGCTCGAGGCATAACAATGCGTATAGGACGGCACCTGGATATCAAACTGTTCCTGCAGGACCAGCCGGACCAGCCCCCAGCAATCAAGACCCCCGGCATCGCGGCCGCGCTCTTTGAACGGCAGGCCAATATAATGACCTGCCCAGAATGGAATGGGCATGTTTCACGCTCCTGTCAAAAAATGGACATAAAAAAAGCCCGGCTGAAAAACCGGGCTTTTTATAAAATGGCGAAAGGGTTTAGCCTTTCATCCCCTGTCTTGGGGAAAATCGTTTCGGGCTTGCCGTTGCGGCCTGCGCCCGTGCCGCTGGATTGCTCAGGGCATGAATCTCTTCCAGATCATCCTGCGCGCCATAGGATTTACTGATTTTATCAATCTGGGCGCGGATCAATTGTGAGGCTGACAGTTTCTGCACACGTTTCTGTGCATCGACCCGCCAGTTTTCAATACTGTCGATCGCCTGTGCCGTTTTTCCCGAGACTTCGGCATCCTTCAGCTTCGCCGTTTCGCGCATGGCGGTCAGATCAACCTGCCGTGACAGAGAGTGGCGAATCTCTTCCGGATTGTTAACAGCATTTTTCATTTCCTGCGCGATACTGTCTGACATATAGGCATCAACAGCCTCGCGGGTATCTTTAATAAAGTAAAAATTTGCAACCTGCTCCTGCGCACTGTTGCTGGCAAATCTGGACGCGATTTCGCTTTTGTCCGATGTCTTGCTTCCTGTCATGTAGCACCCTTCTACTATTGTCCGAATCTCTATTCCGTTTAGTATAACCCGGGGTGCAATAAATTTCCATAAGAAAATTTACGTTTTGGTAACTTTTATCATAAAATCAGAACATCCCGGGAAATCCTGCCGGTGAGAAAATGCCCGCCGGATAAGGCTCGGCAGCAAAATCTTCAATCGTCAGGTCACCCTGGATGGTCATTGCATTATAACGCAGATTGGTCAAGGTAAAATCAGGAAACACCGCTTCAACATGGTCGGGATCGGCATGACGGATGATCTCCATTTTGACCCGCGGCGGCGATTGCAGCTGCCGCAAAGTCATTAAAATCTCACGGCTGACATTATCAATGGTCAATTTTGCCCGCGGGGACCGGTTTTCCGTCTGATCCGGCAGGACCAGATCAAAAGGAAAGGCAATATAATCCTGATCACGGCTGCGTGTCGGCACGGCATCACTGGTCACCCGGATCGGCTCTTCCAGACTGTCATGGTCCAGCGTTAACAGGATCAGGAATATATCCTCACTCTCAGCACTGTAAATCGCTTTAAGAGCGGCAGAAGACAGATTACGGCTCATGGCAGGGCCTCCGCATTTAGATTGATTCGGAAATAACGGCTGTTTTGTGCGGTATATTCCGGCGGTTTGGTAATCCTGAGCGCCA
>JBNJDW010000072.1:0-8422 GCA_051745265.1 Pseudomonadota bacterium | reverse complement strand
CCGGTGCAAACTGTGGTCACGACGATTACCAGTGATGCCGATGACTATGCCCGTGAGGTTGTCCAAAAACTGAAAGCCAAAGGCCTTCGGGTTGAAATTGATCTGCGCAATGAGAAAATCAATTACAAGATCCGCGAACACAGCCTGCGGAAAAGCCAGCTGATTCTGGTTGTCGGCGGCCGGGAAGCTGCGGAACAAACCGTAGCCCTGCGGCGTTTGGGCGGCAAGGATCAGGAAATCCTGAAACTGGATGAGGCAATCGCGAAAATCACCGCTGAATGCGCATCCCCTCTGGACAAATAGCCCGGTTAGAAATACTGTAGACTCGAATACGCAGAAAATGCGTCTTCACGCTTTGGATAACAGAAATGGAGGACCCCATAGCACGCCCACCTTACGATAGAAATCGCGGCCCGAAAAAAGACACCGGCCCGCGTTTAAATGGAGACATCAGCGCCCCGAAAGTGCGGCTGGTTGATGCGGATGGAGAAATGCGCGGCGTTGTCGCGTTGCAGGAAGCCATAAATCTTGCCGAAGAATCGGGGCTCGACCTTGTCGAAGTTTCCCCGAATGCCGATCCGCCCGTTTGTAAAATTATCGATTACGGCAAATTCCGTTACGAGCAGCAGAAAAAAGCCAATGCCGCCCGGAAAAAGCAAAAGGTTATCGAGCTTAAGGAAATCAAAATGCGGCCGATGATTGATACGCATGACTATGATGTCAAAATGCGCGCGGCCAATAAATTCCTTGATAACGGGGACAAAGTGAAATTTACCATGCGGTATCGTGGCCGCGAAATGGCCCATCAGGAATTGGGCATGCAGGTTCTGAACCGCGTGCGCGAAGACCTGGCCGAGAAAACCAAAGTCGAATTGCGGCCCAAGATGGAAGGCCGTCAAATGACGATGATTTTGGCTCCGGATACGGAATAATCATAAACAGAGATAAAACCCTATAAAAAACTTTCCATAGCCCGGCGAATCTATTAACATCGATTTCTGTTCATCATCGAAATTTATGTTGATTTTTAGCTGGGAATGCCTAGCTATGTGTGACAGGCTATAGGAATGGATAACTGTAAACCCGGGGGCAATAACCCGGGGATTAATAAAAAGGGTTGAAGTGATGATTCTCGAGCCGGATTTCGTTTTGTGCGATATACGCGCAAACAGCAAAAAACACGTACTCGAAGCGGTTGCCAAAGAGATCTCAAGATATCTTGACGGCGCCTGCAGCTGTGATGATCTGCTTGATGCGCTGCTCGAGCGCGAGAAAATCGGCAGCACCGCCATCGGTGGCGGCGTTGCGATTCCGCATATCCGCCTGTCTTGTCTGGACAGCTGCTTTAGCACCTTTATCCGCCTGCCAAGACCGGTGGCTTTTGATGCTTTTGACGGCGAACCGGTCGATTTGATTTATCTCTTGCTCGCCCCGGCGACACCGAACAGCCGCACCGCATCCCTGATGCAGCTGGCGCGGATTTCCAATTTCTTCCGCAATGAAAATTTCTGCGATATGCTGCGCGATACCGAGGACGTCCACGGCCTGATTCATTCCCGCAACGATGAAATGGCTCAGGCGGCCTGATTGATTTTTATGACGATTTGTCATCGACCTGCATATAAGATATGTTGGTTCTGTTAAATACATTATAGTTTTCTTAAAAGAAGATTTTTTTATGAGCAAAGAGCAAACACAGACAAAAAACTGGGCGCAGCAGGATCTTGCCGCCACATTTACAGAAAATAAAGCCCCTGCCGCTGCAAAAGCTGACACGCCAAAAGAATGGGGCGCAGCAGTGCAAGCGCCAAAATTGGAGAAAAAAGCCGTATAAACGCTTTTTTCATCCATTGATAAATGTAGAAAACCCCGTACCCCAGGTGCGGGGTTTTTCTTATGCCTTATAAAGAGATCATCGGAACTGTTTAAAAACAGGCAATCCCGCGCTTTTATGCTTGACATAATGCGTTACCCTGACTATAGTGCGCATATTACATAATTCATAAACAGGAGAAAACCATGCCCCTAGACGCCAGCAATACAGACCAGTCCGTTTCCGCAAAAGATGAGTTTAATGCCAAAATTGTTAAACGCGCAGAATTTAAGCAACAGTATAAAAAGCTTGTCAAAACCGACTTTACATTTACGGAGAAGGTGAGGCTGATCGTCAGTAAACCTCTGAAAATTGCTCGCGGGATTAAAATGGCCCTTAAAGTAATGACAGATCCATCAGTAAAACAGCAACTGTCAGCCCAAAGCCCGGACGGAAGTCAGGGGATGTATTTGGATGATCAGAAAAAAATCTATATGAACGGTGCGTATTTAAATGTGTGCTTGAAAAGCCTTTATAACACTGAAAGCGCAGATAATTATACCAAAAAATCTCTCGCTATTGCCAATCAGGCTTTTGAAAACTGCCAGGATTATAAAAACAAGCCAAGCTTACGCCCGATGTAATAGATATCTATTTTATAAAGTTAAAGCGGCGCCAAACATGTGCCGCTTTTTTTTGTACGGCGGGCGGCTTTTATCCGCAAATATTGCGCCTTAATGAATCGTCGCGCACATGATGTTATGTTCGCGCAGTTCATTGCGGGCCTGCCGGTAATTTTCTTCTTCGCTCATCAAGGTGCCATTGGCCAGATAAACCTGATAGACGGTTTTATCGTCATGCTGTGATTCCTTGATATAGGCGATCTGTCCGGCGCCCATATTAAGCAGGTCTTCCTTGGTAATGGCGCCGTATTTCAGCGGCGGGGATTGTGGGTTATTTTTACTTAAAAACATGGCAACCTTCCTTTCAGTGGCAAGATGTGGAGCCGAACGCCCGCTTTAAGCGGCACGTTGTTAGGATTTCTTGTTTTCGACCTCAATGGTGCGTTCATCCTCTGCCGTTTTATCATGGGTCAGGGCCTTTTGGCCGGTGCCGGCCTCGCCATTTTTGATTTCAATTTTCTGCACAGTGATTTCCGGCATGATCCGGCGTAAACCAATGCTCAGAAGACCGTTTTCAAGGCTGGCCTCCAGAACTTCGATATCATCGGCCAGCACAAAAGAACGGTGGAATTGGCGGGTGGCAATGCCGCGGTGGAGATAGGTTTTTTCCTCATCCTCGCGGCTGTTATCACGTTTGCCCCGAATAACCAGTTGGTTTTGTTCGATCTGGACGGACAGATCCTCCATGGTAAAACCGGCAACGGCAATAACGATTTTAAAATCATAATCGCTGGTTTGCTCGATATTATACGGCGGATAGCTGTCATTGCCCGATCTGGCAATTTTGTCGAGCGTGCGCTCGATTTCTTCAAAGCCCAGCATGAAGGGGCTGGAGAATATTGAGATTTGCTTTGTCATTTGCGTAGCTCCTTTAAATCAAGCAAGCTTCATTTTCGTGATCCTAAAAGGCATCACTCTTATTATTATATAGTATTTTTGGGGGGATTGGCAAGTTTATCAAATGCCTTGAGGCTGGCCTCGAAGGGCAGGAGCATGGAATTATGCCGCGCCGTATAATCGCGCGCCGGGCGCAGAATATCGAGATCTTGCCAGGGGGCCTGCGGGGTTTCACCATTCTCCAGCAGGGCGCGCAGAGTGCTGTGGCCGGCTTCAATGTCAGCCCGGGTCATGCCGGGCGCTGCGGCGCGCAGGACCGATAAAACGGTTTTGGTCAGCGCGCAGGCCGATACCTCATGGCCGATGGCGGTGATGGTGCCGTCTGTGTCGTTAAGGGTAAGGTCAATCGTCACTTCGCTGCCGCAAATCGGGCTGACGGCATGACCAAAGGCGGCAGGATCGGTCAGCCGGTCCTGATTTTTAAGGCCGCTGACATGTTCAAGCAGCGCTGTATTATACAGTCTGGCGGCGTTGTCGCTATCAAGCTCCGGCGCGGTCATCGGCTTAAACCTTAGCTCGCCTTTTTGGACGGTAGTTTGGTAAATTCGCGGTCACAATAGCCGCAGACAACCGTATCGCGGCCATCAAAACTGTAAAAAACCCGCGGATGGCCAAGGGCACCGCCGCCGCCATCGCAGGAGACTTTTTCAGTATCGGCTTTGACTTTGATAATTTCAGGGGCTTTGGTGGTCATCTTTTTTTGCCTTTCTTGTCAGATTATTTTTTAAAGACTTCGAAACCGTCATCACTGTCCATGACATCAAAACCCTGTTTGGCGATTTCAGCGCGCAGGCGGTCGGCCTCGGCCCAGTTGCGGTCTTCGCGGGCGGCTTTGCGCTGACTGGCCATTTCAATGATTTCTGCCGGAATGGCCGCGGCTTCCTGTTCTTCGAACAGGCCCAGATGCAAGACCGGTTCAAAATACATCAACAGGGCCATTTTTTCAAAATCATCCAGCCGGGCATCGCCCAGCATGCTGTGCAATTCGGCCAGCGCCACGGCGCTGTTCAGATCATCAAACAGGGCGGTGTCAAATTTGGTGATATAGAGCGCCGCGGTCTCGCTGATATCTTCCGCCGGACTGGATTCAGTATTATGTTTGATGTCGAGTGCCTGTTTACGGAGGCGTTTGAGTGTTGATGCCGCGCCATCCAGCGCCTCCCAGGTGAACTTGACCGGGTTGCGGTAATGGGCGGTCAGCATCAGATACCGAAAGGCCAGCGGATCATAGCCGCGGTCTTCGAGGCTGTCGACGGTCAGCGTGTCGCCTTTCGATTTGCTCATCTTGACGTCATCGCCGAATTGCAGGAATTCATTATGCAGCCAGACATTGACGAAGGGTTTTTTGCCGGTGGCCGCCTCGCTCTGGGCGATTTCATTGGTGTGATGGATGGGAATATGGTCAATACCGCCGCTATGAATATCAAACTGTTCACCCAGATAATGCATCGACATGGCTGAGCATTCAACATGCCAGCCGGGGAAGCCTTTGCCCCACGGGCTGTCCCATTCCATATCGCGCTGGCTGTCCTTGGGTGAAAATTTCCACAAGGCAAAATCGGTTTTATGTTTCTTGCCGATATCACTGATGCGTTTGCCGCCTTCAAGCCCCTCGATATCCAGTTTGGCCATCGCGCCATAGGCTTCAAATTTCGAGGTGTCAAAATAAACCCCGTCATCAATGACATAGGCCAGACCGCGGTCTTCGAGTTTTTGGATCAGGGCGATCTGCTGTTCAATATGTTCGGTGGCCTTGCAGACAATATGCGGGGTGAGGATATTCAGCTTATGGCAGTGATCGAAAAAGGATTCAGTATATTTTTCGGCAATGCCCCAGGCATCCAGCCCTTCGCGTTTTTTGCCGACTTCCATTTTATCCTCGCCCTCGTCATCATCGCTGACCAGATGACCGACATCGGTGATGTTCATGACATGTGTGACGTCATATCCGGCATGCTCCATGACCCGGCGCAGCAGATCGGCAAAAATATTCGCCCGCATATTGCCAAGATGGGCATGGTGATAAACCGTGGGGCCGCAGCTGTAGATGCCGGCTTTGCCGTCTTGCAGCGGGATAAAATCCTCTTTTTGGCGGGTGCGGGTATTATAAAAGGTGACACTCATGGCTTTTCAAAATCTTTATATGGTTTAAACTTCAGGCTCGTCACTGTAATGTAATATAAAAAGGGCCCGGATGTCAGATAAAAATCAAAAATTCGACCGCTGTTTTACCGGCGGCACCGTCATGACCCCGGCCGGGGCAGTTGAAACCACGGTCGGCGTTAAGGATGGTACAATCACCGCGCTTGGCGATATTGATATCTCTATGGCCGCGGAGGTCATTGATTGCACGGGGCTGCATATCTTTCCCGGCGTGATTGACAGTCAGGTTCATTTCCGTGAACCGGGGCTGACGCATAAGGAGGATTTGGAATCGGGCATGCGCTCTGCCATTGCCGGCGGGGTGACGACGATCTTTGAAATGCCCAATACCAATCCGTTGACCCTGACGGCGGACACTTTGCAGCATAAGCTCGACCGCGCCGCCGAATCAGCGCATGCCAATTATGCGTTTTTTATCGGCGGCAGTGAAACCAATATCGAAAATCTACCCCATCTGGAGGCCCTGCCCGGCTGCTGCGGGGTTAAGGTCTTTATGGGCGCCAGTACCGGTGACCTGTTGACCGAGAAAGATGTCATACTCGAGAAAATTTTTAAATCAGGCCGCAAACGTGTTGCTGTTCATGCCGAGGATCAGGAGCGCCTGCGCGCCCGCGCCGCCGAATATACCGATAACAGTGATGTGACTTTGCATCCGGTGATTCGCGACCCCCAAGCGGCCCTGCTGGCCACCCAGCGGATTATCAATATTGCCCGGCGCACCGGACGGCCAACCCATATCCTGCATATCACCACCGCGGCAGAGCTGGATTTGATTGCCAAAAACAAAGACATTATTTCCGCCGAAGCCACGCCGCAGCATCTGACCCTGACCGCGCCGGAATGCTATGAGCGCCTGGGCAGCCGGGCGCAGATGAATCCGCCGGTCCGTGATCAATATCATCAGGAGGCTCTCTGGCGGGCGATTGAAAACGGGGTAATTGATGTTATGGGCTCCGACCACGCCCCGCATACTTTGGACGAAAAATCACAGAGCTATCCCAATAGCCCGAGCGGTATGCCCGGCGTCCAGACACTGGTGCCGGTCATGCTCCACCATGTCAACCAAGGGCGGCTCAGCCTGATGCGGGCGCTGGATCTGATGTGTCATGGCCCGCAGCGCCTGTTCGGTATTGCCGGTAAAGGCCGGCTTTGTGTCGGCTATGATGCCGATCTGACCATTGTCGATATGAAAGCCAACACCGAAATCACCGATAACTGGATCGAATCGAAATGCGGCTGGACTCCCTTTGAGGGGCTGAAGGTCAGTGCCTGGCCACGGATGACGGTTGTGAATGGTACAATTGTCATGCGCGAAGGCGAGGTCCAAAAACACAAAGCCGGACAACAGGTCGCTTTCCTGCCGTAACCGGTCAGAATTTAGAGGCTTGAAAGCAAAAAAGAAATAAAGGATACTTTATAAAGTATAGTGGGGGTTAAGGGGTTTAAAAAGACACGGCTTTATCCGGGAATGGATCCATTCTTAAAATTTTTCATAACTTTTATACGGATTGTTAATACCCATCACGTAGAGTGGATAGGACTACGATAAAGTCGTAAAAGGGGCAATTTACCCGAAGGACGGGAAATGACATATAGCAGCGCAGCACGCGGTAAGAAAAAAAACAAGCTGTTCGATATGACCAATGATTTAAGCAATATCGACAAAAATACAATGACAAAATCCCAGAATATCTGGCGCAGCCGGATCAGCTGGAAAATTGCATTGTCTGTATTTATGACCATTGTCGTGGTGCAGGCCGCGATTATGGTTTTCACCTTGTCTGAAGTTGAAAATGCCAAATTGCGGCAGATCAGGGATATGGGCCTGTCCGGTCTGGCCCCGGTGATTGATCAGGGTCGTGATCAGCTGGCTTCACCGATTACCGAACAAAAAGCCGCACAGATTTTTTCGACAACTCCCTTACGCGGAATCAGCATTTATGGTCTGGATCTCAGCCAGATTGCCAGCTATGGCGAGACGACAGTTCTGCGTCTGAAAAACAGTTTTAACCTTGGCGAGACTTATCTCAGCGCGGATCGCCTGTATTATGAAGTCATTTATACCTCGGCCGATTTACGCAATCCTTATTTTATTGTTGCCAAGCTTGATGCCTCATCCGTGCGCGCTGATGTGATGACCTATATAAAGCAAAATATTTTGATTATGGTTTTGCTGTCGGCCTTTGTGACCAGTGTTCTGATGCTGGCTCTGTCGCAATGGCTGTTGGAACCCATTTTGCTGCTGCGCCGTAATCTGGTCAATGCCGTGTCGGACCCGGAAAGCCCGTCCGTGCAGGACCTGAACAACCCGGCCCGGGATGAGGTCAGTGTGACCATTCATATTGCCAATGATCTGATCCGTCAGAATGCGACCAATATTAGCAAACTTAAAGAACAGGCCGAAGATCGTATTCATCGGCTGGCCTATTATGACACGCTGACCGATCTGCCCAATCGCGCCCTGTTTGCTGAAAAACTTGAATCGGCGATTAAAACCGATGTTATGGCCAAGGATAAATCGCTGGTGGTCATGTCGGTTGATCTGGACCATTTCAAGGATATTAATGATTCCATGGGCCATGAGATCGGCGATATGCTGCTTGAGGCCGTGGCCGAACGGCTGGTCAATGCCACACCGGACAGGGCTGTCATCGCCCGTGCCAGTGCCGATGAATTCGTGGTTATGGTGCCGCTCGATCATGATATTTCTGAAAGCTCTGAGATTGCCAATAAGATTTTTGCCGCCCTGCGCGAGCCGATGTCGATTATGCAGGAGCAATTCCAGATCCGGGCCTCGGTCGGGATTGCCCATTGTCCGCAGGATGGTATGGATGCGGGGCATGTGATGAAAAGCGCCGATATTGCC
>JBNJDW010000071.1:0-8495 GCA_051745265.1 Pseudomonadota bacterium | reverse complement strand
CCTTATAAAAGCGAAATATCATGACCGTCTCAGTGGTTGGACAGCGGCCCGCCGGCATCGATTCAATGCCTTCAAGCAAGAGGTCCAAACCGCCAGCCCTACCAAACGCAATCAAATGCTGATCGATGTTATCCGTGAGGAGCCCGGATTTTTCTTTAAAATTCATGCGATTGCAACTCTGATTGATGAAGGGGCCAATATTAATGCCCCGAACAACCCGACACTCAGCCCGACGAAAAGCCACTATTTCACCCCTGACCGCCGGCCCGTCGCCGTCACACAGGGAGACCCCATCAATCATATGGGCGCGCTGGAATGGGCCGCCTATCTTGAGCAAGGGGATATTGTCGATCTTTTATGCGAACTGGGCGCCAATGTTCACGCCCATAACAGCTTTGCGGCCCATACGGTTCTGACCCGCGGCACAAAAAGGACAACAGCTGTTAAGGCCATGATGCAGGCCGGCGCCGCCTATACAGATCCAAAATCAATCTTACATCTTAGCGATCTTGCCGTACGGCATGGCGATTACGAATTCATGAAACATGTCATGGCCTATGGCAAAATATCCCCTTCTAATTTTCCGGTGGCTTTTGATATGGCGGCCAGGCGCGATGATATCACGACGCTTGGCCCTTATATTGAAAAGCACAAACCTTATCTCAATGAATATCATCTGGAATCCATTGTGCAGAAAGATGCTGTAAAGCTTCTTGATTTCCTGATCCGCTATACTCCGGATTTTATAGAATCCGAACTCTCCTATCTGGGCCCTGAACTTGTTGAGAATAAAAGCACCAAATGCCTGCGACTGTTGCTCGAACACTACGGGCCCGACATGGATATACACCGGATGGAATTTTCTTTGCGCAATCGTATTCCGGTTCATGATCCGCAATACCAGCCTATTTCTGATGAACTCGACCACTGGCATAAGAAAGCCCGGGCCCTGAACAGCCGCGATGTTTCTGTCACTGCGGATGGGCGGCTGACCATGATTGAGAAAGGCGTGATTTATACGGATAAAACACCCCTGACCCTGCATAAACTTACCCAACGCGATGCCTTTGGTAATAATGCAATTGACTATCTGTCCCACCGTAACCGGCTTTCGCAGATTTTAAATCCGCGTTTCTGGCAAAACCGTGAAGCTGAATTCACATCGCTGATACGCAGTTACATTCCCTACCGCCATCAGAACAAGGCGTTTATTCAGGATATCCTTCAGGTTAAGGCTGAACTGAGCATCGCCCGCCATATGAAATCCCGGCCCAGAAAACCCCTCCTGAAAAGCGGACGACGGCCATAACAAAGCAGCGGCAGGTTTACAGCGTCCGGCTTTCAATGCCCAGCAATTCATCAAGGAAGCTGTCAATCGGCGGCGGGGCCTGATCATCCTCGGACGAGGCTTTTTCAGATTGCTTTTCCGGCTGCGTGTTCATGGCCACAGAATATTCCAGAACGGCGATATCCTGATCGATGATTTCATTGAGAAAACCATCAACATCCGTAATGTCATTCTCTGCCGAAGCAACAGATGTCTTTTCAGCACCGCCGGATGCCGAAGCTGTCTGGGTCTGCGTTGGGGCCGGTTGCTGATCAAAATCATAATTACTGAACACCAGCGCCGCAGAAAACAGCACAACTACGGCAAGGGCGGCAAAGCGACGCGGCAGCGACCAGATCACAAAACGGTGATTATCCGTGCCCGCAGGCCCCTGCCCCTCCTGCCCCAGACGGGAAAACAGTTTTTGGTCAAAGGACGGCCCATCAAGTTCGGGCGTTTCATACAGCCCCATTAAACGATCAAGCTGCGGGTCTGTTATATTTGCTTTTTTGTTACCCATCACAAAGCCTCACTTAAGAACGATAATTGTTGTTTTAAATCTGTACGTGCCCGGGCGATTAATCCCTCGATACTTTTAGGGCTGGTGCTCATTACAGCGCCGATTTCTTTATGGCTGAGACCCTGGTAATAAGACAGGACCAGCGCCTCGCGCTGACGGTCGGGCAGCTTATTGATTGCCTTTTTGACCAGCCGGGCCTGTTGCTTTTGCTCTACAACCTGCTGTCCGCCCGGAAGGTCACTTTCACGATTATCATCATGTTCGACCAGAATGGCCTTGCGTTTACGCAGGACATCCCGGCAGGTGTTGCTGGTGATGGTATAAAGCCAGGTGCTCAGGCTGGCCTTTTCGACATCCCAGCTTGGGGCATAATTCCACAGCTTTAAAAAACTGTCCTGTACCGCCTCTTCCGCCTCGGCATATTGGCCCAGCATCCGGTAACAGGTTGCAAACAGCTTCTGCCGGTAACGGTCCACCAGCGTGGCAAAGGCGGTCTGGTCTTTTTGTTCTGCAATACGCCGCATCAGGTCCTGATCCGTCGGCGCGGGCGGCTGATCGGACAGTGGAATCGAGCGTTTCGATTCTTCTGCGCCCTTATTGGAAGAGCGTGCTTTTGTGGGTGCGGTGGGCATACCCTGTCTCCCTTTACGTTTCATCGCGTTTTTAATGGACGCTGTCTTTGTGTTTTTGCTGAAATTGTCGTTTTAATTCTTCCATCCGGGCTTTACGCTCTGCCGGGGGCAGGTTTTCCAGTTCACGGCGTAGTTCTTCGCGGCGGCGGCGCAGTTCTTCGAGTTTCTCGGCACGCTGTTCAGGTGTCAGATGTCCGAACCGGTCTTCGATTTTCTGACGGATTTTTTCTTTTACCTCCGGCGGCATATCCTGCCAGCGTGTTTCAGGCCCGGCCTTTTTCTGCCCCTGATCACGACCATCATGGTACCCCTGCACCAAGGTATAATCCGCAGAATAGACAAGCTGCGCACCGACCTTATGCGGCGCAAAAACATCATTAAAGGCCGCAGCCGTGCCCGGCATCATTAAAACCGACAGACCAAACGCGATCGCGGCTGTTGCTTTCTTTTCTATCCACATCTTAGCATTCCTTATTTTAACCCTGAACAGTATACGAAACCCTGCCGATTTTCCCACAAAAAAAGCGGCCCTCTCTGGGGGGAGCGAGAGGGCCGCAATAGCCATACGCGCGTATGCATCCCACAAAAGATTTTTATGCGGTAAAGTTCCCGCACCATCTTTAAAAAAGTCTATTTTTGGAAGAATTCAAATGCAAGGGACGCACAGGAAGGAAATACATATGATCCCGTGACAGATTAAAAGATAGAAGATTGTCTCGCCATTTTCTATATCCCAAAAAACGTCCTGTATGACTTGTAGCAGCAAGATACACCTCAACAAGTAACAAATTAACCTGCCAACTGACCATACTCTGGAACGCCTGTACACCCTGCAGAGAAAGCGTAGCATACGGCAAGAAAAACGAAAACGTTATGTTAACATGTATAAAAGCGAAGGTCATGGCATAGCTACGCATCATCCAGCGTCGATGAGCTATAAAATCTTTATTAAGAATAGCCGTATAAGCATAATAGGTTACCAGAAACCAAAGCACCGCCATCATACCAAATCCGATATGCGCGATTGGCCCTGCAATATTGCGTATCGCCAGCGGAAAAACAGTTATGGCACCGAAAAAACACCCAAGCACGTAAAATTTTCCCAGCTTTCTGTGCAAATCGGGATATTTTTTTCGCAAAGTAGTATTAAATAACCAGGGCCCCATAACCAAGGCCAGAAGTGAAAATGCTATATGCAGGCCTAAGAGGATATTATTATAAAGGTAAGTCTCAAAAAACAGTGAAGCGAACTTTGTATTACTATACAAAGCAGGCCGTGAAAGATAATAAACAGGAAGCATCGAGGCGATTAAAATAACACAGGTCATTCCACCCCAGTACGGCCCCCCGGCCTTAAAAGCATGCAATATACTCTGGAAAAAACAGACCGTTTTTTTTAAAATCATTACCGGCATCACAAATTAGCCTTTTTAGGGCATACTGACTTCCATCCTGTGCTTTCTAAGATTGTAACAGACTGGTTAAAATAAAACTAGCCCTCAAGGCGAAGTTGATTGGCCGGAAATTTAGACCTCCAGAAACAAGGGTCCTAGCTTGCTATATTAAAGAATAATATGGTCGGGATGAGAGGATTCGAACCTCCGACCTCCTCGTCCCGAACGAGGCGCGCTACCAGGCTGCGCCACATCCCGACTGTTTGAAGACATTATAAATATAAACAACCTGTGCTGTCTTCTCAAGATTTAAGTCACAAAACAGGCTTAACAAATAAAAAAAAATCCCTTTATAAAGGAAACGAATTCACGCAACGGAGCCGCCATGCTACGCAGTTTTTTTAAATGTTATGCCCTTGTAATTGTTGCTGTTTTTCTCAGCGCTTTATACATCGGATCTATGCTGCTCAGCTTTCCGGACGATGCCCTGATCGCCGCGGCGCAGGAAGGCGAAGCTTTTGAAGTTTTCAGCCTTATCTTCCTGATCGCCGCCTCGATCACCGCCTTGTTTACCGGCTGGCGGCATAAGGCAAATGGCTGGTATCTGTTTGCCTTTTTCATGGCGCTGGCCGCCATGCGCGAACATGACATGCATGCTATGCATACAACCATGAGCCTGCTGAAAAGCCGGTTTTATATATCGCCGGACGTGCCCTTGAATGAAAAGATCATCGGGGCGACCATTATTCTTGCCATGGTTTTTGCCACAATTAAATCCCTGCCCTATATCTGGGCGACGCTGAAACGGGCACTGACAGGGGTAAAATATGCGCAGGCCGGCTATACGGCCATGGGGTTTTTACTGTTTGCCAAGATGCTCGATTCTTTTTCACGTCTTTTTCCGTGGCTGGCTGAGTCTTTCAGCCCCTATTCTGCCCAGATGCAGTTTACCGAAGAATCTATGGAAATGATCATGGCCTTCTTATTCCTAAGCGCGCCCCTGCTGTATTTATATAAACGACGTTAAAACCATCCCTCCTTAATACCCCCTAATTGACATAAAAACATTAAAGTGCTATTAAATACCCAGCTTAAGGATGGCTGGTATGAAAAAAGATGTCGAAATTTGCCCTGCGCGGGCCCAGGATATCGGCGATCGAGGTGATGGCGGTATCCGTGACCTGTTTAATGCCGTACGCCGTGATGCCCGCCATCAGGGACGATCGCCGCTCGCCCCGCCGCAATACGCGCAATGGGCGCAGATGATCGACCGGCAACGTGCAGGCGCAAAACATTATCAGGTCCTGGTCGCCAGATATAATAATGAAATTGTCGGTTTTTGCGCCGCCACGCATTTAAGGCGCAAACCTTTCACCAGTCTGAATAAAATCTTCATTGCGGCCAGCATGCAGGGCGCCGGTATTGGTCGGCGGTTTATCAATCTGATTGCCGCCCGGTCACAGGAAATGGGACGCACCGCCGTTCTGGTCACCGCAGAATCCGGCGCGGACCGCGCCAGCGGCTTTTATCAAAAGCTCGGCTTTTAGGTCACAGAAACATCACAACCCGCCGCCGGACAGCTACAGAAGGATTCCCTGCGCCTGCCGATCCATCCTAAAAATCTTCGTTAAAACCGGCGTCTTTGAGCATTTCGGCAATATCGGGATCTGCCAGAGACCCCTGTACCGCCTGCCAGAGATGCAGATGTGTTCTGGCCCAGCCCATATATCTGTCTTTGGCCAGTGCTGAATAAAAATAGATATCCTGCGCGATCAGCGGCTGTTGCTCCGCCACGATTTTTTGTGCCAGCCGGCCGATATTATAGTTATTCTGATCCATAAAACGACTGGTAAACAGAATGGGCGTTGTCGGCAAAACCTTGAACAGCGTATCCGCATCGGCCAGAGCCATGGCCTCAAGACTGATTTCAGCATCACGGACCGCGGTTTCAGCCGTAACAACCACGGTTTCGATCTGATCTATATGGTCCTGATCAAACCCGGATTTTGATAAAATCTCCTGCCGTAATGTCTTTCCCGCTGCCGGCGGCGAATATGCCCCGGGCCGGGCCAGATAATTCATATCATGGACCAGTGCGCAGCTTTGCGTAAAGGGAATATCCGCCTTAAGATCCGCGGCAAAAACAGCGGCTTTTTTATAGACAAATTCAATATGATGCCAGCCATGGAACGGTAAAAACGGGCTGTCGGCATATAGCTGCTTTACCGCATTATAAAGGACCGCGCACTGGCTGGAGGTTACAGACGTCATCGGATAGAGGTTCTTCTTTCGATTGGCTCAGAGTTTCACTTTATCAAGGGCGGGCACCCGTTTCTTTTTGGGGAGAAAGATTTTCTCACAGGCGCGCTTGACAGCGGCTTTGATACCTGCTGGCTGGTCTATATATTGAACGGCTTTTCTTGTGACCCCCATATACCCCATCGGGTCTGATTGATATTCCAGCTTTTTTGTCCAAGGTGTGTACAACACCACTTCGGGCATATCGCTTTCCTGACGCACCAGTTTTGATGTGCCTTTGGCATCGGTTTTTTTCTGCCAGAAATACGTTTTCTTTTGTACCGGCTTTGGCTCCGGCCTGACCGTGACAGCCGCGCATTTATCCCAGAAAGCTGCCAGTTTTTCAGGATCAGGGCGATCTTCCTTACCGTTTACATCGTTAAAAGCCCGCCAGAATAAGTTGCGCAACGGCTGATGCAGCTGAAAAGCCCGTTGCCAATGTGATACATTCTTCGCTGTTTTAAAGGTCTCGGTCAGCGTATGGAGCATCAAATCGCCTTTGTTCTTATGGGCCTTTTTACCCTCGTGCATAATAGACGTCCGCTGTGAAGAGGTATTAGGCGCGGAAGAATTAAAACTATTATCCGGATCGAGCAGCATTTCAACGGCAACCTCGCGGCCATTTTCATCTTGAAACCGGATGATGCCTTTATTGCTATTACCAACGTCAAGAACACCTGCCCCTGTCTCCCACAAGAACAGTTCCAGATCACCCGCGCTTTTGGGGCGCTGGTTATCATCAAGATAACTTTTATACAGCTCAACGCCCGGATAAATGGCGACCGCCAACGGGGCCCGGTTTTCTTTTCTCGCATCAACGTGAACCATATAATCGCGGTCCTCCAACCAGCCCAGCGGTTGAAGAATACCCGGATTCATCAGATCCTCAACATCAGTCGGCCCGATCCGGACAACAACGCCATGGCTGTCCAGAAAAAGAAGATCATGATGCGTGCCGCGGAAAATCTGCGCCTCTTCTGGCATCGGCAGGCCCATCTGTTTCAGCATCTCGGCCACGCGTTCCGCATAAGGGCTATCATTAAAAAAATCCACGGAGCGATAATCATTCCGGATCTCCCGACCATCCTTATGATCGGTATAACACCAGCCATATTCAAAATCTGTTTTTTGACTTGGTGCGTCCTGCTCTGCCATACGGCCTCTATCCCCCGGCGGTTTTAATATAGTCAGATTATAAAGAGATTACGTATATTTTGGGTTAATATTACATAAAAAAAGCATTCGGCCATGCTTCCCGGCCACTCATATTCATTGCATAAGGGCGTTTTTGTGATTGGCCTTAGAGCTTAATCTTGCCGTGTTTGGGAATCAGTTCTTTTTTAGGAATAGCCGCTTTTTTGCAGGCGCGTTTGACAACTTTCTTTGTCTCTGTTGGTTGGTCAATGTATTGAATGGCTTTTCTTGTAATACCCATTTGCCCGGCTGGATCCCGGGGGTCATACTCCGGCTCTTTCGTCCAGGGCGTGTGCAGGACCAGTTCCGGCATATCATTTTCTTTACGCACCAGTTTTGAGACGCCCTTGGCATCGGTTTTCAGCCGCCAGACCTGCATCTTCTGTCGTTCCGGACTGACCGTGACAGCCGCGCATTTATCCCAGAACGCCTGTATTTTTTGCGGATCAGGATTGTCTGTTGATTTTTTGACATCATTAAAAGCCTGCCAGAACAGATTACGCAACGGCTGATGCAGCTGAAAAGCCCGTTGCCAGTGCGATACATTCTGCGCTGTTTTAAAGGTCTCGGTCAGCGTATGGAGCATCAAATCGCCTTTATTTTTATGGGTCTTTTGCCCCTTCTGCATAATTGATGACCGCTCCGAAGATGTATCGGGGGCAGAACGGTTAAAAGTATTATCCGGATCGAGCAGCATCTCAACAGCAACTTCCCCGCCTGTTTTTTCATCCTGCAGCCGGATGACCCCTTTGTTCGGCTCCTTTACATCGCCAAGCCCGGCCCCGGTCAGAAACAAAAAGTCTTCCAGATCCCCCGCGCTTTTGGGGCGCTGATTATCATCAAGATAGTTTTTATACAGTTCAATACCCGGGTAAATCGCCACAGTCAAAGGTGCTGTCTGCTCTGCTAAAACATCCGTTTGGACCTTATGACGGCGATCTTCCAGCCAGCCCAGCGGCTGCAGAATGCCCGGATTCATCAGGTCTTCGACATCCAAAGGACCGATGCGGATAACAACACCATGACTGTCTAAAAACAGCATATCGTGATGCGTGCCCCGAAAAATCTGCTCTCTTCCGGCAGGGGCAGGCCCATCTGACCCAGCATACGCTCAACACGTTTTGCATAGG
>JBNJDW010000070.1:0-8505 GCA_051745265.1 Pseudomonadota bacterium | reverse complement strand
TTTAATGTTCATGCTACTCCTCTTCCCCGATGGTCAACATAGGTTCTAATTTAATCATAAAGACCTTGTATCCAAAGTATATAAAAAAATTAAGGCAAAAACGTGGCAATATGAAAAATATGTGCGTATACAAGCATTTACGCCCTTTTCCAAGGGGTCGTGTCTTGCCAAAATCTTATATTTGATTCGTTATCAGAGTTAAAAAGGACAATTTTATGGGCAGGTTGTCCGCAACAGAAAAATGGTCAGACATGTGGCGCCGCAATCGCCATAATCAAGATCAGCTTCACAGGTATCATATCTTGCTTCCAACCGGTCGAGCGCCGCAGTAACCGCCTGATCGGACGCGCCCGTTGTCTGTATATAAACACCATTGGCGTTATTCTGATAAATCCACTCTGTAAACCCATTTACCTGCGGGGGCAGGAAGCGGCCTGTTGTGCCAACACCGTCATAAATCGCATAACTGCCCGTAGGCGCGCCCGGGCATTGCATATTACGGACCTGATCATTGGCTGCGGCACCATCAGGATTATTCGCATCCGTCGGATTTAACGGATAGGGTATATTGGGATTATCATCACCATCAATATCACCATCCCCATCGAGATCACCACCGCCATCCGGATAGGTATAAACGCATTCCAGTATATTGGATTTAATACCATTGGCCTGTACATACAGTTTCTCGGTCATCCGCTGTGCAGCCTGCGTTGTGATGCCTTCTTTACCACTATTGACAAATGTCAGCGTTAAAGCCGCCAGCAAACCAATAGCGATAAAAATATAGAACAGCACACTGCCGCCTTGCCCGCAGCGCTGATATGCAAACGGCACCACGCAATGCGGTGCCGTTGCCGTATTCAGATCGGAATGTAAATCAGATTTTTGCATCCCGGATAATCTTAACGCTCCACAAGGGCGTGATAATAGGTGTAGTCATTACCTGTATTATCCACACAGGCAAAGGCTTCACCACTGTTGGAGTTAAAGCTATGCGCATTGTCACCTGCCGCGGTCGTACCCGGCGTTCCCATGACAACAGCTGTTGTTTCCTCTGTCGGCGCGGCATCCAGGCCCAGACCAGTATTAATCGCCCGGCAAACGGCCAGAGACAGGCCATCAACACCGACCAGAATATCCTGACCATCGCCTGCATCATCCGAACCTACACCTGTCACATGAAAACCATTGGTTCCGTCAGTCGGCATATAAGTGTAAGTGGTTGCTGTGCCGGCATTTGCGGGTGGTGCCTGATCTACCGCGCCGCCACCATTAACGTGGAAGACTTGATCAGCTTCATCACCTGTGCCGTCAAAAACGATATCTGTTGCGCCAGAGCCGGTAATGACCATCCGCGTCAATGTAGTCCGCAGACCGGCACCATACTGGGTGATCTGTGAAGCGGCAATCAACGCCTGCTCCCGATCAACGCCGCCACCGCCACGGCCGGATTGTGTTACCGCATAGGACAGTGCTGCGAACAGCGCCACTGCAATCAGAATCAGAAACAAAGCGTTCCCTTTTTCTGCTTTCTTAAAGTGTTTAATTTTCATGTTATTCCCCTTTCCTGCACTAAAGTGTAAGCATTTTATTATACAAATCAATTCTTTAATCATTTCCTGGCTCATTATTAACCGCAGCCGGTTTTGCCTCTGCAATACGGATCGCAGAGACCTTCAGTTTGGCCTCCATTTTACCACCGTCACACTCAGGCCCGATACAAAACTGGTCGAAAGACACATGCCAGTTACGGCCGCTGCCCATGACATGACCCAAAGCATAGGTCAGGGCGGTAAATTCGCTGTCCTCACCGGTAATGGTTATCTCGCCATCATTACCGACATTGAAATTAAGAACTGGGTATAATTCGACGCGCTCAACACCATCGACAAATTTCTGTAATCCGTCTTGACTGACAGGTAGAAATTCAATTTCCGGCACAGGTGGTCTCAGACTTTCAACCTCAAGCATCTGCGCCCGCAAATCAGCCACTTTTGAGGCCTCACCCGTCGCAAACAGAACCGCCGCCCCGGCCAGTATCCATGTCAGACCGGCAGCAATAAGAGCATTATAACCGACCATAACCGGCAGCCCGTCCAGAAAACGGTCCATATCCTTAATGGCCTGCGGACTGGTATAATGTTTTAATTTTTTTAAATCAAACTTCTTTAAGTCCAAAACAAGTCCCTTTTCATCATTACCAAAATTATATAAACAAAATGAGGCGAGAACGTGGCAGAAATGCCATAACTCCTACAAAGCCTAGCATGTATCCCGTTCTTTCCAAAGCCTTATCAGGCTTGGCCGTTACGTTAACGGGTTCCTCTGATTCGTAAATACCCTCTCTGTTCTTCATCAATACCAATAGCCTTGGCCCCCAGACGGCTGATATCACCTTCCATCGCACGCGGCACCACGGCAAACCATTCAACACTATCGCCATTTACTTCATATTTAATTAACTGACCGCCAAAGGAGCTCAATTCCATGGATAGCTCATTAATCCGGGCAATATTTTCGGTAATATTGGTCCGGTGAATATTACTGGCCTCGCGCATCAAATTGAATGTCGCTTCCTGTGTTAAGTTTTGGGCCTCTTCAAGGTTAGGGCGCAGAATACCGGCCATGGTAAAAGAGATAAACCAGTAAAACAGGGCCGCCAGCGTCACGCCAAGACCGGATAGAAACAGCCATTTGGTCATATTACGGGACAAGGCTTCCTGGTTTAAAGAACGGTTTTTCCACGGCACAGGCTTGGCCACATCCGGATTAATTGTCACAAAACTGGCTTCCAGACTCTGGATACGGGGCATGATTGTCCGCGCCGCGCCCAGAAAAACCTGCATCCGGCCGGTTTCAGGATCCCAGCGCAGCGCACAGGCCGAACCATCCTGTTCATACAGATAAACGGTCTCTTTATCCCAGTGTTCACTGTTTCCCGGCAAGGCAGCAGCCAGCGGACACCAGGTATCAGGAATATTGGCCATTGCCGATGACGGTGTTGCCAGATACCAGCAACGATTACCAGTGATACTGTAACAGTAATGGACCCGTTCCGTACCACAGGCCTGTGCCGCGGCATTCCAGACGGTTTCATCTTCACGACCCGCCAGATAGGGCACCTCACCCCCAACCAGATCAACGGGCAGCGCCGGTTTTAGAAATTTCGCATGCGTTTCATCACTCGTGGCCGGTTTTTTGTTGCCACCCAGCATTCTGCCGAGCATACCGCCGGACTTATTAACTTCAGTACCGGTCGGCGTACTGGAAATATCCTGCTCCAACGGCGGTCTATCCGTATCTGATACCGGTGGCGGCGGGTTTATAGCCTTGTCATTCGACATAGATTTATCCTCCTGAAGCTGTCAAGCTCGTCATCATACTGTCCATACTCATATTCATAACTGTCAGCGCGTAAATCGCACTCCCGAATGCTATCACGAGATACAAGCCCGATAAACCAAAAGCAAGCCAGACAATCAGGCTGTGCTTGGTTTTAGACGCCTGCTGACGCATCTCGGATATTGATTCCATCACGGTCCCTACCTGCGAGAGATCGGACACGCCGGCAAGCTCGATCCGTTCACTCTTGGTCAGGGGGGGCCGATCCAGCGCCGCGCCCAGAATAACCCCGCGCCGCAGATCCTCATTGGCTTCACGCCAGTAATTCGAGACTTCGGGCAGGGTTGTTGCCTCAGAGGCCTGCAGCAATACATCGGAAATCGGCACATTACCGCGGATCATCCGCCCGGCCGCCGCCGTACTGTCAGAAAAACCAAGATCGCGCAGATAACCGCTGATCAGGGGGATTTTTCGGGTAATGCGGGCCGCGAGGAAATCTTTCTTACCGCGGTTATGCCAGAAAGACAGGATCATCCAGATAAAGAATATCGCGATACCGACCGCAAACCAGATCAAGACATCCCATAGCAATTCAAGATTCCCGACCACCTGATTATAATGTTCCAGTTCCTCCGGTTCAGACGGGGGATTTTCACGGAACCAGGAAATAATTTTGCCCCGGCCCCAGATCATACCCTGAACAATCGTAAAAATATCAAAGCCCAGCCAGGCCATGGTCCCCATGATCGCCCGGCGGTTTTTACGTTTCTGGGTGATATTCTGAATCGCATGCGGAATACCGTCATGAAGTTTACCGCTGCGTTCACTGGCGGATAAAATCGCAATAGTGCCGTGATCAAAAATCTGCAAGGCTTTCAGCGCATCAATAATACCCAGCCCGCGTGATAAAGCTTCGCGGGCGGGCGATAGAATATTCTGCCGGCGGGGATTTGATTCTGACTGAATCAACCGCCAAAGCGCAACCCCCGGCGATGTCGAGGTCGAGCGAAACTGAATACCGCGCAATAGCTGAACCTGCCACCAGGAAGACCGCGCCATCCAGCGTTCAAAAGCCGAACGTTCATGCGGGCGGATAGAGAGAATATAACCGCCGCGCTGAGCAATCAGTTTGCGGATGTCCTGCTCGGTCGGCATGTAAAATGCCTCTTCTATGACCTTGGGGCCACGGGGTGTATCCACCGCAAATTCAACCAACCACTGCTGCATCTAGTTTTTTTACACTCCTGTAAAACCTACTCATTAAGTAAAATACATCCCGATTCAGCCTTTTCAACATCGGCATTACTCTATCGGCTTTATTATTCATCCAGCTGTAACAGGGCCTTTTGCGGATCAATCAACCCATCGCGGACCAGCCCCTTCAAATTATCAAGCCTGCGATAATGGATTACGCCCTCCTGATGGGCAATATCATTGGCATTACTCATGAGGGCGTGGAAAATCGGATCACGTCTTGAAAGCGGTGTATCAATCAACAAAGCTTCCAGCAACAATGTCCGGCCCAGAATCCCCGAACGGTTACACAGATCACATCCATTTGGATTAAGGGTCCTGACCCGGTCATCCGGTTCCAGTTCCAGACGTTCAAGATCATCAGCGCTCAGGACATCTTTGGCCGCATTCTTATGGGCACAACTGTGACACAGGGTTCTGATCAACCGCTGGTTCAAAATGGCCCGAATTTGCTGCGCCAGCGTATAGGTCGAGGACCGTTCCCGTTCAATCGGCATGAAAGACCGCAACCGTTCAAGCGTTTGAATCGCCGTATCGGCGTGAATGGTCGAAATCACGGTATGACCGGATTCCGCGGCTTTTAATGATGTTTCCACTGTTGCGCCGTCACGCATTTCACCAATAACAATATAATCCGGATCATGACGCATGGCCGAGCGAATAAAGTCAGAGAATTCCAGCCCCTCTTTACCTGAATTGACCTGCCACTGCGTTGCATAACGCATTTCATATTCGATCGGATCTTCAATGGTCAGAACATGCCGCCGCCGACGGTCAATTTCAAGAACGCAGGCATACAGCGTTGTCGATTTACCGGACCCGGTTGGACCCGACATCAGGATCAAGCCCCCACCGCCCTTAATTTCCGGTGATAGCAGCTTGGCCAGATGTTCACCGACATCAGGGTGTTTCTTAAACAGTTGGTCAAAACTTTTCAGACTGGCCCGATCGAGCAGACGTAAAGTCAGTTTTTCACCATCCTGAGAATGGGGCCCTGCCGCCACACGCACATCAATATTACGGCCCTGCCAGCTAAAGCCGAACCGGCCATCCTGAGGACGGGTCCGGTCACCAAAGTTCAAACCCGCATCCCGTTTAATCAGGGTCGTCAGACGGGCCATCGCATCGGCCGGCAACAAGTGCATGGGAATAAGATCACCGTCAACGCGATAATGAATCCAGTTCGGTGCATCGGGCGCAAAATTCTGCACAATATGGATATCCGATGCCCGTAATTGCAGGGCTTCTGCCATCATATCACGCTGGAACTGGTTTAATAAAAGCCCGTTATCAATATCCAGCAGCCAGGTCGATAGCGTTTTTTCACAACGGTCCGCGGACAGATCATGGACAGATTGCAAGGTTTGCTGCAATTCACCGCGATCCCATAATTCAGCATCGACTTTATCAACCTGAAAACCACTGCGGTTGGCCGTTGATTTCAAGTTATTAATCTGACGTTCCGTCATATCGTGCAGCGGCGCGACTTTTAAAACACTGTCTTCAAGAGAGACCAAATGAATATTCAAAGGCAACCAGGACTGAACCGGCAAGATAGCGCGCAGCTGATCCCCGGTGGCGTTATTCCGCACCCCTTCTTCGGACGCTTCCTGATCACTCCCGGCGCCGGTCATACTCAGCAATTGTTCAGCGGAACGGGTAATCCCCTGCTGCACCAAAAGCGAGCGTTCGCGCAACACCATATCAAGGTAGCGTTCGCGGGCAACAGAAGACCGGTTTGCCCGGCGATCGCCTTTGCGGCGGTTTTCGACCCCCGGCGGCGGCCCCATATCGTCTTTACGGCGGTCCGGGCTTTTTGTCCGCATTTCAGGCGGCACACCGCCGCCCGTTTGTTTGGTCAAACGGTCAATATGGTCATCAATTGGATTAAAATTATCTTCGTTATCTGCCATTGTATCTCAAGATACCCCATATCCGTTATAGCACAGCGATCTTAAACTTTCCCTAACCGGCAGCACAGTCCCACTGACATCCGGTCAATCATTATCATCATCCGAATTATTGGAGCTGTTTGAACTTCCACTTGATCCTCTATGCGGCGTCAAAGACCGGTCAAACGCCAGAAGAATTCTTTCAAAGCCGTTATCAAGCGCAACACCGGTGGCCAGTACATCAACCGTCCAACTGATACCGCTTATCACAACATCTTCACCATCGCGGACAATCAGGGTTCCGACCGGGCCGGATATGACGGCATTACGTTGCGACAGCGATGTGACAACATAGCCATCAAGGTTCGGTGATAATTCAAAACCACCATCCTCATCGTTACTGCCGCTCACCATCTGCGCACTGGAATCCCGCGTTACCGCAGAATCTGCATCCCCGCGCACTGGCAGGACAAGCATTCCCCGCGCGCCGGTATGATGGATTTGTAAATCATCCAGCAGCGGGCCTTCCCGTACCGGCGCCCAGCTGATTGTTAACGGGCAGGCTTCGGTTGGCAAAAGCTCAATACCGGAGCGGCATCCGCTGCGCGACAGGCTTAAACCATTTTTAGATCCGGAGAGACGGATATTCCGAACAACCAAGGGAGAATCCCCCATATTGACCAGACTGGCCGTCATTGACGAGACGCTTTCGACACTGCTGCCAAAATCAAGTTCACTCTTATCCGCGACCAGTAACCCGGTATCAGGCCTGGAAGACGGGTAAATCAAGGCATCAACGGCTTCCTCGGGTTCGTACTGACCACTTATATCAATACGACTGATACCTGTAATGCCACTATGTCTTAAAACAAGCCCGCCAAAAAATTCGCCGCGGGTCCGTGGTGCCCAGGTGACCGTCGCCAGACAAGCCGCACCCGGCCGCAGTTCAGCACATGTTGTATTATAATTAAACCCGGCTTTTTCCGAGGCTTTCAGATCAACATCGTCAATCGTGATTGTTTCTGATGTTTTATTTCTGATCGTAACAGAACGCACCTGCTCTACGCCGCTTGTGACAGAGTCAAATTCAATTTCCTCCGGCCAGATTTCCAATTCATTCTGTCCGGCCTGCCGATCTTCGCCTGCTTCAACAGAACCATTAATCGATGCTGTGGCAAGGCGCGTCCGGCCATTATGGTCCACCAACAATTCAAGCCGGTAGCTACCAACCTGCAAGCCTGATATAGCAACCGTAATCGCACAATCTGCACCGGCTGGTAAAGGTGCCCGCGAACATTGGTTCAAAGACACTGCTGCCGAAACCGTGGATGACGGGTATAAATTGATTGCCCCGACCTCTACCGGTGTTGAGCCGCTATTTCTAAACAGCACAACGACATAAGCCGTTGAACCGATCGTGATTGCGCCGCCCTCTATATCATCTTCCACGGCCTCAAGCTCAGGACCGGAAGACGCTCCGCCGCCCGAACCTCCTCCGCCACCGCTGAAAGACCGGTATTGCGCTGCGGCAGGGTTATTATAAAGCACGGACATAAGACCAAAGATCATCAGACCGTAAATACCCGCCTTAACTGGCTTTGAAAGAAATATATTTATAAGTCTTTTCATTTAATGTCGCCCTTATCTATTATTCTGGCGTGCCGGTAATGGATACCGGAGCCAATGCATCCGCAGGAATTGAACCCAGGTCAACATCCATGCCGTTTTTCATGTCATCGTCATGATTTTCATCATCTTGATCGCTTTGCCGTTCTTGCTCTTCTTCCGCATCTTCAAAGATAACAACACGGGGCCGCAGTAAAAAGACCAGCTCTGAATTGGCCGTTTCAGCGCCACGTGCCGTTTTAAATAATGGCTTTAAGAAGCCCGGACCACTGGCATTGTAATTATCAGATTCTGAGACCATACCGGCAATCAGGATCGCATCACCCGGCCGCACACGGATCTGTGTTTGCAGACTTCTGGAGGCTGTTGACGGTAACTGTACCGATCC
>JBNJDW010000069.1:0-8523 GCA_051745265.1 Pseudomonadota bacterium | reverse complement strand
CGGTACGCAGGAATTTGTCGAGCTTACTTACAAAGGTCAGGATGGCGGCGATGCGAAACTGTATCTGAAAACCCGCTGGGATAAAAAGCCCCCATCTATCGAATTTGCCCAGCAGAACGGCCAGTCTTTCGCGCATTGGCAGGAAGGGCCATTGGTCTATGCTTTGACAGGATCTCTGGATGAGCAGAATGCGAGGCAGATTGCCAATCTGGTGCGGAACTCAATGTCAGAAATACCGGATGAAAATCAACCAACCCGCGATGTTGTTGTTGACCAGGCGCCTGAAACTCCGACGCCGCCGGTTGTTCAGGATGGCCTTGTCGGTGGGGGGGATGCATTCCTGCCATCGGTAAATATACCGGTCGATCCGATTGCCGGGCAGGGTGGCTTGGCTGTGCCCTTAAGACCGCAGAATATTGATGCGGATGAACATATGCCCTCGGCACATTAATCCTGCTTATATCGGGATATGACAGCTTTTTCCGTTTCCATTTCCCATTCGGATGCGATACAATGATAAAAGGGCTTTATCATTGAAGTATTCGGGGAAAAAATGAAAAAAATAACTTTGAAACTCTCACGGCTGGCACTGGTCTGCGCCATGGTCGCCGTCTTACCTGCCTGCGCGCAAACCCAGCTGGCATCTCATTATACAAAGAAACTTTTAAACATGAAGACGCCGCAGGGCAGCTATAAAGTAGGCAATCCCTATCAGGTCGCCGGAAAATGGTATACGCCGGAAGAAAAATTCAATCATGTTGAAACGGGCGTTGCCTCATGGTACGGGCCGGGCTTTCACGGTAAATTAACGGCCAATGGTGAGGTTTATGACCAGTATGAATTGACTGCCGCCCATAAAACCCTGCAAATGCCGTCTTTGGTCAAAGTGACCAATCTTGAAAATGGCCGTTCTATTGTCGTCCGTGTCAATGACCGGGGGCCTTTTAAAACAGGACGGATCATTGACCTGTCCAGCCGTGGCGCCGATCTTCTTGGCTTTAAGAATAATGGCATTGCCAAAGTCCGGCTGGAGGTCCTGGAAAATGAAAGCCGTCAGATTGCATCAGCGGCTAAATCGGGTCAGGATATCGACCGTTTTGATGTTGCCAGCCTTAACCGTCAGCGGGCACAACAGCCCGACAGGCCCGAACCTGAGCCTGCGAGATTGCTGGATGATGCCGAAGCTGTGCCGCTTCCCGAAAGTCTGCGCCCGGAGATCGTCAGCAGAGAAGCCACCATGGTTTCGTCAGAGCCTGTGGACGCATCGGTTAAGCCCGTTGAGGTCGCCAGCCTGAGCAATGTCAGTCCCCGTGTTTCTTCTGAACCGACGGTCGTTGGCCGTAAGACCAAGGATGAGATGTCCTTTCTGAATGAGCTTGATTTTATGAAGGACAGCCAGATTTCCGGCCACGAAGAAGAAGGCCGTTTTATGCCTGATCCTGTCGTAAAGCATGAGAAAACGGACTCCGGTGATCTGTATATTCAGGCCGGATCTTTCAGCAGTTTTGGTAATGCTGAACGTCTGGCTGTGCAGTTGGCGAATATGGGCGTTGTTAATATCAATGAAGCTCTGGTCGACGGGCAGCAATTCTATCGCGTGCGCATTGGTCCAATGCGCGATGTTGAACAGGCTGATATGGTATTGGCGCAGGTCGCTGATTCCGGTCAGTCATCTGCACGTATCATCGTTGATTAATCCAGCCTGATTTGATAGTTTAGCGCTCTGCTCTTATATCAGGAATGATCCGGATGGATTTAGCTTTAAGACGAATGAATAAATGTAACCTCTTAAAATGGAAATAAGCATATGAGACGATTTCTTGTCGCCCTGACGGTAGTGTTCTTTGTTCTGGCAGGGCCGATGACGGCCAAAGCCGGGGTTGAGATATCCACACCGGCGTCGCATGCCATCCTGCTGGATACTGAAACCGGCGCGATTTTGATGGATAAAAACGCCGAACAAAGAATGCCGACATCGTCGATGAGCAAGGTCATGACCATGTATGCTGTCTTTGACGCCTTGAAAGCAGGCCGTATCGGTATGGATGATACGCTACAGGTCAGCGAGAAAGCCTGGCGCAAAGGCGGTTCAAAAATGTTTGTTGAAGTCGGTGCAGAAGTTAAAGTAAGTGATCTGGTGCAGGGGGTTGTTGTTCAGTCCGGTAATGACGCGACGATTGTTCTGGCTGAAGGGCTGGCCGGGTCTGAGGATGTCTTTGCCGAAAGCATTACCCGCATGGCCAAGGATCTTGGCATGACAAATTCAAATTTCACCAATGCCAGCGGTTGGCCTGATCCGGATCATTATTCGACACCCCGGGATCTGGCAGTTCTGGCGTATCGGATGATCACTGATTTCCCTGATTATTATGATTATTTCAGTAAAAAAGAATTCACCTATAACGAAATTACCCAACCGAACCGTAATCCTTTGCTCTATCGTAATATGGGCGTTGACGGGATCAAAACAGGCCATACCGAAGCCGGTGGATACGGATTGATGGCGTCGGCCGAACGGGACGGGCATCGCTTGGTCCTTGTCGTAAATGGATTGGGCGGTGAAAAAGAACGCGCGACGGAAAGCGCCCGTTTGCTTGAATGGGGATTTAACAGCTTTGATAATATGACTTTATTCGAGGCCGGGGAAACCGTTGCAGAAGCCGAAGTGGTCTTTGGTCAGACGGAAACCGTATCACTTGTTATCAAGGAAGACGTAATTGCCAGCATTTACAAACCGAAACGCGACGATCTTAAAGTTACGGTTGAGTATAACGAACCGCTTCAGGCGCCGGTTTTAAAGGATACAAAAATCGGTGAGGTCAAGATAGAGGCGCCGGGTATGGCAGAGGAAAGCTATGATCTGTATGCCCAGCATGATGTTGTTGCCCTTGGCCTTGTTCCGAAAACCCTGGCTAAGTTAAAATATCTGGTTCTGGGGCGGTTTTAAACAAAAGTCAGAATTTCTATGAAACGTGGTTTATTCATTACGCTTGAGGGCGGCGAGGGCACGGGCAAAAGCACCCAGATCAAAAAACTGCACGCCGCTTTGCAGGAAAAAGGCATTGATTGCATCGTCACGCGGGAACCCGGCGGTACGGCAGAGGCTGAGAAAATCCGCAATCTTCTGGTTCAGCGTGATGGCGGGAACTGGGATCCGTTAAGTGAAGCCTTGTTATTATTCGCCGCAAGGCGGGAGCATCTGGTCAATTGTATCTGGCCGGCACTGGAAAAAGGCCAATGGGTGATATCTGACCGCTTTGTTGATTCCAGCCGGGTGTATCAGGGCTATGGCCTGGGTGTGCATGCCAGTATTATTGAAGGACTGTATTATATGGTCGCCGAAGGGTTTGAGCCCGATCTGACCTTTGTTTTCGATATACCACCTGAAATCGGTCTGCAGCGGTCAAGCCGGCAGTTGGATATGACCATCGATGAATCTGAATCGACAGAAGACCGTTATGAGCGGATTGGTCTTGAATTTCATCAGCGGCTCCGCGAAGGCTATTTGAAAATTGCCGAAACGGATCCGGAACGTTGTGTTATACTGGATGCGGTTCAGGATATTGAAGCCATCCATAATCAGATGGTCGAAATTATCAGTCATAAGTTTTTAAAGGAAGTCAGGGGATGCTGTAATGGCACTGTTTGACGATATCGAAGCCTCCGGCGGTGACGCGCTGTTTGATGAGGTTGATGCCGCCGCCAGTGCCGCGGGTATTGATGCCGATGAACAGCCGGGCTTGTTACCGCCGCGGCAAAATCCGATCTGCCTTGGCCATCAGGATATTGAAAAGACGCTTTTAAAGCTGTTTAATGCCGATCGCCTGCCGCATGCGATGATCTTTTCCGGGCCCAAGGGGATCGGTAAAGCCACTTTTGCCTATCGGTTTGCACGGTTTTTATTATCGCAGGAGGCCGGTGACAGCCTGTTCGGCGGTGATGAAACGCCGATAGAAAGCTTTGATCTGGCCGAAGATCATCCGGTGTTTCGCCGTGTGTCTTCCGGCGGTCATGCCGATATTCTCAGCATTGGCCGCGTTTATGATGCAAAGAAAGGCAAATTGTCGCAGGATATCCCGGTTGATGAAGTGCGTAAGATCACGCCTTTTCTGCGCAAGACCTCATCTGATGGCGGCTGGCGGGTCGTTATTGTTGATGAAGCCGAACATCTGAACCGTTCAAGCCAGAATGCCTTGTTAAAAATCCTCGAAGAGCCGCCGAGCAAGGCGATACTGGTGTTGATCACCGATCAGCCCGGGCGCTTTTTACCGACCATCCGTTCGCGCTGTCAGTCCTATTATTTTGAACCATTGGCCGAGGCGGATATGAGCCAGCTGCTTGATATCGCAGCACCGGCCAGTGACGATAAAACCCGGACAGCCCTGCAGTTGTTAGGGGCCGGGCGGATTGGCTATGCGTTGGAATTGTTTGAACAGGGCGGCTTGCAGGCCTATGAAGATATGCTGGAACTGCTTGCCATGCTACCGGCCGTCGATTCAACCTATGCCTATACCCTGTCCGAAAAACTGGGCCGTGATAAGAAAGTCTTTCCGGTTTATATGGATCTGTTGTGTGAATGGTTATCAAAAATGGCACGGCTACAGGTTCGTGGGCAAATACCCGCCCCGGTCACAGCGGCAGAGGCAGAGATTTTATCCCGCCTGACAGGGATTTATACACCGCGCGACTGGCTGACGCGCTATGAAAAAATATCAGAAATAATCCAGGAGACAGAGCGGATCAACCTTGACACCCGGCAAGCGGTATTGGAAGTTATATGGGCGCTCGAAAAAAGCCTGAAATCAAAGGAACAGACAACATGACTGAAAAACAGCCGTTTTATATCACGACCCCGATTTACTATGTCAATGGCATGCCGCATGTCGGATCCGCCTATACGACGATCGCCTGTGATGCCATGGCCCGTTTCAAACGGCTGGATGGTTTTGATGTCCGTTACCTGACCGGGACAGATGAACATGGTCAAAAAGTTGCCCAGGCGGCTGAACAGGCCGGAAAAACACCCAAAGAATACGCTGATAGCGTCTCCCAGATTTTCCGCGATATGATGGACACATTGGATATCACCAATGATTATTTTATCCGCACGACTGATAAGGATCACCAGCATGCCGCCCAGCAGCTCTGGAACAAAATGCTGGCCAAGGGTGATATCTATTTAGATAAATATTCCGGCTGGTATTCGGTGCGCGATGAAGCCTTTTACGGCGAAAATGAAATTGAAACCCGCGAGGATGGCACAAAATTCGCTCCGGCCTCCGGCGCTGCGGTTGAATGGGTCGAGGAAGAAAGCTATTTCTTTAAACTGTCCGCCTATCAGGATAAATTGCTGGATTTTTATGAACAGAATCCTGATTTTGTCATGCCCAAAACGCGCTTTAACGAGGTTAAAAGCTTTGTTTCCGGCGGGCTGCGGGATCTGTCGATTTCGCGGACGACATTTGACTGGGGCGTACCGGTGCCTGATGACCCGCGCCATGTCATGTATGTCTGGGTCGATGCCTTGACCAATTATATCAGCTATCTTGGCTATCCCGATACCGAAAGCGCCGATTTCAAAAAGTTCTGGCCGGCGGATATTCATGTCGTTGGCAAAGATATCATGCGTTTCCATGCCGTGTACTGGCCGGCCTTTTTAATGTCAGCAGATATTGAATGCCCGAAATGTATCTATGCCCATGGCTGGATGACAGTTGAGGGTGAAAAAATGTCAAAATCAACCGGCAATGTTATTTCCCCCGATGATCTGGTTAATGATTACGGTCTGGATCAAAGCCGTTATTTCCTGCTGCGTGAAATGCCTTTTGGAAGTGATGGTGATTTCTCTAAATCAGCCTTGATCGGACGCATGAACAGTGATCTTGCCAACAGTTTTGGTAATCTGGTGCAGCGCAGCCTGTCGATGATCTTTAAAAACTGTGACGGCCAGATCCCGCAACCGGGTGATCTTACCGCCGAAGACAAGGCGATGCTTGACCTTGCCGGCACCGGGATGCTGGAAAAAACCCGCACGCATCTGGAAACCATGGCGTTCCACCGGGCTTTGGAGCATATCTGGCACGTTATTGGTGAGGCCAATGCCTATATTGATGTGCAGGCGCCCTGGGTTTTAAAGAAAACCGACCCGGACCGGATGCAGACCGTGCTGTATGTGCTGGCCGAAGTGATCCGCAATCTTGGCATTATAACGCAACCTTTCGTACCGGATGCGGCGGCCAATATTCTTGATCAGGTTAAATTGCCGGACGCAGAGCGGGATTTCAGCTTTATCGGTGAAACGCACCGTCTGGCGCCGGGAACCGCGATAGATAAGCCCGTCGGTGTTTTTCCGCGCTATGTCGAAGACGAACCGGCCGAGAAAACAGGCTGAATATAAGCGTGCTCTCGACTTTTGGCGTCAGGCATCATATATTGCCAGAAAAACAATAACGCCTTATGGATTCTAATATGTTGATTGATAGTCACTGCCATCTTGATTTTCCTAATTTTCAGGAAGAAGGTGTGCCCGCCGTTGTTGAACGCGCCCGTCAGGCCGGGGTCGCCCAGATGTTGACCATCTGCGTGCGGATTGCCGAATTTGACAAAATTCTAAAAACGGCAGAGCAATCCGAATATCTGGATTGTACGGTCGGCACGCATCCGCATCAGGCGGCAGAAGCGCCCGAAATGGAATTTACAACGGCAGATATAATTGAATATACCAAAAACCCCAAAGTTATCGGTATCGGTGAAACCGGTCTTGATTATTTTTACGATCAATCGCCGCGCGATATTCAAAGAGAAAACTTCAAAAAACATATCGCCGCCTGTCTTGAAACAGATCTGCCGATTATTATTCATGCCCGCGAAGCCGACGCCGAAATGGCAGAGATTTTAAAAACCGAAGGGCAGGGCAGATTGCGTGGTGTTATGCATTGCTTTAGCTCCGGCCCTGAGCTTGCCAAAGCTGCGCTTGATCTGGGCTTTTATATATCAATGTCGGGTATCGTGACCTTTAAAAAGGCCGAAGAACTGCGCGAAATCGTCCGTGATATTGTGCCGCTTGACCGCTTGCTGGTTGAAACGGACTCGCCCTATCTGGCGCCGGTGCCGTATCGCGGTAAAACCAATGAACCGTCCTATGTAACGGAAACGGCCAAGGTCGTGGCGGATCTGAAAGGCGTTTCTGAACAGGAGCTGGCCCGGCAGACGACGGAGAATTATTTCTCGCTCTTTACCCGTGCCGAGCGGAGGGATGCGGCATGAAACAGGATATCAAAATCACAGTCCTTGGCAGCGGCGCGTCATTAGGCGTGCCGGCAGCCGGTGGGTTCTGGGGGGATTGTAATCCTGAGAATCCGAAGAACAGCCGGACACGGGCGTCCATTCTGATTGAAAGTGCCGAAACCCGTATACTTGTTGACACCACGGTTGATGTACGCACCCAGTTAAACAGGCTGGGGCAGATCAACCGTCTTGACGGC
The DNA here is from genome assembly GCA_051745265.1 of Pseudomonadota bacterium. Taxonomy (GTDB): domain Bacteria; phylum Pseudomonadota; class Alphaproteobacteria; order Micavibrionales; family CSBR16-224; genus JBNJDW01. The sequence continues at coordinate 1,039 of JBNJDW010000069.1, read as the reverse complement.
ATTATTCTCAGCCACGCCCATTCTGATCATATCAACGGTCTGGATGATCTTCGCGTTATCAGCTATATGATGGAAAAACCGCTAGAGATGTATTCTAATATTGAAACCGTCGATAACCTGACCCAGCGCTTTGGTTATATCTTTAAAGGTGGCTTTAACGATTTCTACAAACCTTTTGTTAAAGCAAATACAGTGGATTACGGCCCTTTACAGATTGGCGATATCCGTATGGAAATATTTGAACAGGATCACGGGTCCTGCAGCACTCTTGGGATCCGGGTCAATGATTTTGCCTATTCGGTTGATATGGCCAATCTCGATGATCGCGCCCTTGAAGTGTTGGAGGGCGTTGATACCTGGCTGGTTGATACGGCAGGCTATAAAAAAGAACAGATTAACACCCATGCGACGCTTGATCGGGTGATGGAATATGTTGAAAAACTTGATGTGCCGCAAACCTGGCTGACGGTCCTGACCGGGCAGATGGATTATGATGCGCTCTGTGACGAATTACCCGATCATATCCGTCCTGCATATGATGGCCTGACTTTTTCGGTCTAGCTTTATCCTTTTCATAACTTATTGACTCTGAATCACGCTTTTGTTAATCTCCCGTTAACATAAAAATCATTTATGGCAAGAGCTTGCCTGTCAGAGGATTAAAATGAAAATTGAATTCCCTTCAATCGCCAGTATGGCAGAAACACATACAGATTTGCCTTTACCGCAAGCTCTGGATCTGGAATGGGCGCGACAATTTGAAAAAAGCTGTAAAAGCGAAAATGATCTGGATAGCGAATTTGCCAAACAGATTGATCAGGGAAATTTATTACGGGTCGCCTGGATGCTGGAGGCGGTGTGTTATGTCCCTAAAAGCTCATGGGGGATTATGGGGCCTAAAGAAGAAAAAGTGCCGAGCAAAACAAGAATAGCTTGTTTTATTTTGCGCAATTACAAAGAACTGCAAGATCCGCAGCGCCAGATTGTTGGCTATATCATAAATAAAGGCCGGGTTACTAAAGATGTGGCAGAAGATGCC
>JBNJDW010000068.1:0-8684 GCA_051745265.1 Pseudomonadota bacterium | reverse complement strand
TAATGACGACACGACCAGCGATGAAAGCCATGAAAACGGCCTGCTGGAATATCCGCAATATACCCGGCCTGCGGTCTGGATTGATAAAAAAGGGGCGGAGCATCCGGTGCCTGATATATTGACCAGCGGCCATCACGAGAATATCCGTAAATGGCGCAAACAGCAGTCCGAAACCCTGACGCGGGAAAAACGACCGGATTTATGGGCTTTATTTGATCAAAAATCGTAATAACTCAATTTAAGGCTTGCATTTTAACTGCTTTTTAGGGTAAAACACGCATAATAATTATACCCGTGGGTAAAGTGGCAAATAATAGCCATGCCCGGATTAAGAATAAATAAAGTGAACCGCCGGGATTTGACAAACGTGCCAGATCCTGATTATCGGGTTCCGTAAAAGAGGTATGAAGAGATGAACGAGATTGAGAAATATGAACAGCAGCAAGTTGAAAAGCTGACTGCAGACAAAAAAATTCCAGATTTTTCACCGGGTGATACGATACGGGTTAATGTCCGGGTTGTTGAAGGCACGCGTGAGCGTATTCAGGCCTATGAAGGCGTTTGCATTGCCAAAGGCGGCAAAGCCCTGAACCAGACATTCACCGTACGTAAGATCAGCTATGGCGAAGGCGTTGAACGTGTCTTCCCGTTGCTCAGCCCGCGTATTGATTCGATTGAACTCGTCCGCCGTGGTGATGTTCGTCGTTCTAAATTGTATTACCTGCGCAACCGTCGCGGTAAATCTGCCCGTATTGCCGAGCGGACCTCCGGTCACGGTATCGAGGAAAGAACGCCAAAAGGCACCAAAGGCGAGAAAAAAGATTCTAAAGGATCTAAAAAAGCCCCGGCTGAGAAAAAAGTCGCAGCTGCCGGCTGAAACGCCAGAATATAGTTTAGAAAAAACCCGCCAGAGCAATCCGGCGGGTTTTTTTTGTTGTGTCTTATGGGGTAAAAATCAGGGCCGCTGTTATTTGCCCTGATAAATACTCATGATGTTTTTCAACAGCGCTTGACCTTCTTCTTTCGGGCGCTGGAATGAATTACGGCCAATGATCGACCCGTTGCCACCGCCATTATAGATATCGCGGGCATCCTGATAGACGCTGTCTTCACCTTTGGCACCGCCGCCGGAAAAGACGACCATGCGCCGCCCGTTAAAGCAGCTTTGGACGACATGGCGGACGCGGTCTTCCTGGGTGTCGATTTTGATATTCTGATCCTGATAGACTTTTTTGGCATCGGCATTTTCAAGATGGTCGGTGGGCAGCTTGACCTTAATGATATGCGCGCCCATCAAGGCAGCCATATGGGCACCATAGGCGATCATGTCTACCGCTGTCTCACCATCCTTGGAAATATCGGGTCCGCGGACATAAGACCACATAACAGTGGCAATGCCGACCGATTTCGCCTCTGCCGACATTTCGCGGATTTCTTCCATTTGCTCCAGCATATAATCAGAACCGGGATACATGGTAAAACCGATAGCCGAACAGCCGAGGCGCAAGGCGTCTTCGACCGTACCGGTGACCGCCTGATCCTTTTCAGATATCAGTGAATTTGAGCTGTTCACTTTCAAAATGGTCGGGATGGCCCCGGCAAAGGTATCGGCGCCGGCTTCTAATGACCCCAGCGGCGCGGCATAGGCGCTGCACCCGGAATCAATCGCCAGTTTATAGTGATAATGCGGATCATAACCATCAGCATTCATGCCAAAACTGCGGCCCGGACCGTGTTCAAAGCCCTGATCGACGGGCAGGATGACCATTTTGCCGGTTCCGGCCAGACGGCCATGCATCAGCATCCGGCACAGATTGGCCTTGGTGCCCGGATTATCGCTTTCATAGTTGGCGAGGATTTTTTTGACTTTCTGAGTAACACGCATGTCTTTATCCTTTTTTGATTAAAAATAAATATGTCTTCTTAGACGCTGGCCAGTTTCACGGCAGTATCAGCCATGCGGCTGGAAAAGCCCCATTCATTGTCATACCAGCTCATTACCCGGACAAGCGTGCCGTCCATGACCTTGGTTTCATTCAAGGCAAAGATTGACGAGCGCGGATCATGGTTAAAATCGGTGGAGACCAGCGGTTCATCATAGCAGCCCAGAATACCGTTCAGCTCACCATCGGCGGCGGTTTTAACCGCCTCCTGAATTTCTTCGACGCTGGTTTTACGGCTGGCAACGAATTTAAAATCGACAACCGAAACATTCGGGGTCGGCACGCGCATGGCAACACCATCCAGCTTGCCATCCAGTTCGGGCAGGACTTTGCCGACCGCCTTGGCAGCACCGGTTGAGGTTGGGATCATGTTCAAGGCCCCGGCCCGGGCGCGGTGAAGGTCACCATGCATGGTATCGACAATACGCTGATCGCCGGTATAGCTGTGAATGGTCGTCATAAAACCATGTTCAATGCCGATTGTATTGTTCAATACATAGGCGACAGGTGCCAGACAGTTGGTCGTGCAGGAGGCATTGGAAACGACCAGATGATCTTTGGTCAGTTTGTCATCATTAACGCCGTACACAACAGTGATGTCTTCATTTTTACCGGGGGCGGAAATCAGAACCTTGCGTGCGCCGGCGGTCAGGTGCTTGGCCGCGGCATCGCGTTCAACAAAAATACCGGTACATTCCATGGCAATATCAATATTCATGTCCTTGTGCGGCAGTTCTTCGGGATTGCGAATCTGTGTGCAGTGAATTTCATCGCCGTCTACCACCAGCACATCGCCTTTGGCCTCGACAGAGTGCGGAAAACGGCCATGGACACTGTCATATTTCAACAAATGGGCATTTGTTTCGACCGGGGCCAGATCATTAATGGAAACAACCTTGATATCGGTGCGGCCTGATTCATAGATCGCACGTAGGACAAGGCGGCCAATGCGTCCGAATCCGTTAATGGCTACATTTACTGTCATGAAACTCTCCTAAATTGGGTTAAGAACTGTTGTTTATATCTATACCGTAGCTTGCCGAAAAACAAAAGCCCCGGATTTTTTATTCCGGCGCTATATCATCTAGGGCTGATGACAGAAGGGGCAAACATCTTTTTTGAAAGGCAGATAAATAAACACCCCTGCCGGGGCAGGGGTGTTTTTGATATTATATTCAGGATCAATATTAAATGCGATCTTTGACTGCTTTGACGGCGGCCGCAGCCGTAATGCCGAAATGTTCATACAGTACATCCGCCGGGGCAGAATCACCAAAGCTGTTCATGCCGATAAAGGCGCCATCATGGCCGATAAATTTCTCCCAGCCAAAACCGCAGGCGGCTTCGATGGCAATTCTAGGCAGATCCTGCGGCAGAATGTCATCGATGTATTTCTTGCTTTGCTGGAAAAACAGCTCAAAGCTGGGCACGGAAACAACGCGGACAGCGATACCATCCTCTTTCAATTGTGCCTGAGCCTCCAGAGCAATCTCAACCTCAGAACCGGTGGCATAAATCACCGCCTGCGCGTCGCCATCGGCGTCTTTCAGGATATAAGCCCCTTGCGCGCATTTGTTTTCATCATTATGCGCCAGTCTGACGGTTGGCAGACCCTGGCGGGTCAGGGCCAGAATGCTCGGGCCTGTTTTATGCTCCAGCGCAATCTGCCAGCATTCCGCCGTTTCGACAGCATCGGCAGGACGTAACACCTGCACATTAGGCATGGCCCGCAGGCTGGCCAGATGTTCCACCGGCTGATGGGTCGGACCGTCTTCGCCAAGACCGATCGAATCATGGGTCATGACATAGATCACCCGTTGTTGCATCAGCGCTGACAAACGGATAGAGGGCCGGCAGTAATCGGTGAAGGAGAGGAAGGTTCCGCTATAGGGAATGATGCCTTTATGCAGCGCCATCCCGTTCATCATCGCCGCCATGGCGTGTTCACGGACCCCGTAATAAATGTAACGGCCCGAGGAATCATCAGGCATAACGCCGCCCATATCTTCGATCAGGGTGTTGACCGAGCCTGTCAGATCGGCAGACCCACCGATCAGTTGCGGCATGGCCGGCACCAGTTTTTCCAAGACACTGCCGGAAGCTTTGCGGGTGGCAAGCTTGGGCTGTTCTTCGGAAATGCTGTGTTTAAAATCACGGATGATATCCTGAACATGCGGGGCAATGTTCTGGCTCATCATTTCAAACCATTTTGAACGGATCGCATCATCAGAGCTGTCCAACCGGACTTCCCATGATTTACGGGTTTCGATGCCCATGCGGCCAACGCCGCGCCATTCATCCAGGATATGATCTGGGATTTCAAAATCACCATGCGCCCAGCCGATATTCTCGCGCGCGCCCTTGATTTCATCAGTGCCCAGCGGCGCGCCATGTGACGCGGCTGAACCTTCCTTGGTCGGCGCGCCAAAGCCAATACGGGTCTGACAGCAGATCAGGCTTGGTTTGTCTTTTTGCAGATGGGCTTCAGCAATCGCCTTGGTAATGGCTTCGGGATCATGGCCATCGACACGGACAACATCCCAGCCATAGGCTTCGAAACGCTTGGGCGTATCATCGGTAAAGGACAGATCGGTCGACCCGTCAATTGAAATACCGTTATCATCGTAAAAGACAACCAGCTTGCCCAGTTTCAGGTGTCCGGCAAGCGAGCAGGATTCGTGGCTGATGCCTTCCATCAGGCAGCCATCGCCGACAAAGACATAAGTGTAATGGTCGACCAGATCACTGCCAAAACGCGCATCCATCATTTTTTCAGCCAGTGCCATACCAACGCCATTGGCCAGACCCTGACCCAGCGGCCCGGTGGTGGTTTCAATACCGCTGTCGATATCATATTCCGGGTGGCCCGGGGTTTTGCTGTGCAGCTGGCGGAAATTTTTGATTTCGTCCAGTGTAATGTGTTCGTACCCGGTCAGGTAATTCAGCGCATAAAGCAGCATGGATCCATGACCGTTCGACAGAATGAACCGATCCCGGTCCGGCCAGTTGGGCGTGGAAGGATCAAATTTCATAAATTTGCTGAACAGCACAGTGGCAACATCCGCCATGCCCATCGGCATGCCGGGATGGCCGGAATTGGCTTTTTCAACAGCGTCCATGGCAAGCGCGCGAATAGCGTTGGCCATGTCTTTATGAGTAACATCGGGAGTGGGTTGGGTTTCTACGGCATTAACGGACATTGATCCTGTCTCCTTAAAATATGAAAGCCTGATTTAACGCCATCCTGCAACGCTTCACGGTAAAAATCAATTGAAATTTAGCGCTTTATTCCGCAGCCTCACGCGCCGTATCCTCATAGGCCTCTAAAGGCGGGCAGGTGCAGATAAAATTGCGGTCGCCAAAGGCATTGTCGATCCGGCTGACCGGCGGCCAGTATTTCTGGGCGCGCAGGTAAGGCAGCGGGAAGGCGGCCTGTTCGCGGCGGTATTGACGATCCCAGTGATCGGCACAGATCGTCTCCAGACTGTGCGGCGCATGGCGCAGCGGGCTGTCTTCCAGATTGATTTTTTGATCGGCGATCGCCTGAATTTCATTGCGGATTTCCAGCATGGCATCGGCAAAACGGTCGAGCTCATCCTTGGATTCACTTTCGGTCGGCTCGATCATCAGGGTATGGACAACCGGCCAGGACATGGTCGGCGCGTGAAAGCCAAAATCCATCAACCGTTTGGCGATATCATCAACCGAAACATCCAGATCCGTTTTAAAGGCGCGGGTATCCAGAATACATTCATGGGCGACAAGGCCATCCTGCCCTGTATACAGAATATTATAGCCATGGCTGAGGCGCCGGGCCAGATAATTGGCATTTAAAATGGCAATCTGTGTCGCCTTTTTCAGCCCGCTTGCACCCATCATTTTGATATACATCCATGAAATGGTCAGGATCAGCGCCGAGCCATAGGGCGCGGCTGTCAAAGGCGCAATCGCCTGATCGCCGCCGGTTTGAACCACAGGATGGCTGGGCAGGAACGGTTTTAAATGCGCGCCGACACCAATCGGCCCGACACCGGGGCCGCCGCCGCCATGGGGAATACAAAAGGTTTTATGCAGATTCATATGCATGACATCGGCGCCGAACGCACCGGGCTTGGCCAGACCCACCATGGCATTCAGATTGGCACCATCCATATAAACCTGACCACCGTTACGGTGAATAATTTCGCAGATTTCAACGATATCATTTTCAAAGACGCCATGCGTTGACGGGTAGGTGACCATCAGGGCGGCAAGGGTATTGGCATATTGCTCTGATTTGGCTTTCAGGTCTTCCAGATCAACATTGCCTTTGTCATCGCATTTGATGACGACAACCTTCATACCGGCCATGACCGCGCTGGCCGGATTTGTGCCATGGGCTGATTGCGGGATCAGGCAGATATTACGGTGATCATCGCCGCGGCTTTGGTGCCAGGCCTGTATAACCAGCAATCCGGCATATTCACCTGTGGCGCCGGAATTGGGCTGCAGAGAGACACCGTCAAAACCGGTAATCGCCGCCAGCATATCTTCAAGCCCGGTGATCAGTTCGCGGTAGCCTGCGGTTTGCGCCGCGGGGGCAAAGGGATGAATATTGGCAAATTCAGGCCAGGTCACCGGCATCATTTCAGCCGTGGCGTTAAGCTTCATCGTGCAGGAGCCAAGCGGAATCATCGACCGGTTAAGGGCGATATCCTTATCCTCCAGCGATTTCAGATAACGCAGCATTTCGGTTTCAGACCGGTGGATGTGAAAGACCGGATGGGTCAGATAGGCTGACTTGCGCTGCAGATTTTTTGGTAGACGCGCTGCGGGCCGGGTTGCAAAATCCGGTACCGCGCAGTCAAACACAGAGCATAGTAGACGGATTTCATCGGCATCGGTTTTTTCATCCAGGCTGAGGCTGAGGGTCGTGTCATTTTGTTTGTTCAGATTAATACCGGCCTGTTCAGCGGCATCAAGAATGGCATCGGTTTTGTCACCGGTCGTGATCGTCACAGTATCAAAGAACTGCCCGGTCACCTGATAGCCGGCCTGTTCCAATTGTCCGGCCAGCAGAGCAGTGTACGTGTGTACGCGTTCGGCGATGGCCTTTAAACCATCGGGCCCGTGCCAGACGGCATAAAACCCGGCCATATTGGCCAGCAGCACCTGCGCGGTGCAGATATTGCTGGTCGCTTTATCGCGGCGGATATGCTGTTCCCGGGTCTGGAGGGCAAGGCGGTAGGCCGGTTTGCCGCTGGCATCTTCGGACACGCCGACAATGCGGCCCGGTACCGAGCGTTTATAGGCGTCATGGGTGGCAAAGAAGGCCGCATGCGGCCCGCCAAAGCCCAGAGGCACGCCAAAGCGTTGGCTGGACCCCAATACAATATCGGCGCCCCATTCCCCGGGCGGTGTTAACAGGGTCAGCGCCAGAAGGTCAGTGGCAACACAAATCACCGCGCCTTTGTCTTTAAGGCTTGCGGCAAGGGTGCTGTGATCTTTGACTTCACCTGTGGCATCGGGATATTGCAGCAGGACACCGTAGAAATCATCCTCTGCGGCCATTTCTTCAGCCGGGCAGGTGATGATTTCGATATCGAGCGGTTCGGCCCGCGCCTGAATAACAGCCAAAGTCTGGGGGTAAACCGTATCGGCGACCAGAAAGCGTTTTGATTTACTTTTTGAGATACGCTTGGCCAGACTCATGGCCTCAGCAGCGGCGCTGGCCTCATCAAGCAGTGAGGCATTGGCGATTTCCATACCGGTCAGATCAATGATCATCTGCTGGTAATTGAGCAAGGCTTCGAGGCGGCCCTGACTGATCTCCGGCTGATAGGGGGTATAGGCAGTGTACCAGCCCGGATTCTCCAGAACATTACGCTGAATAATCGGCGGGGTGATCGTGTCAAAATAACCCTGACCGATCAGGCTGCGGTTGACGATATTCTTATCGGCCATTTTACGCAGTGCTGTTAAGGCCTGATACTCGCTATGTGCCGCATCCAGATCAAGCGCGTCCGCATCAAGAATCGATGCCGGAACCACGGTATTCGATAAATGATCCAGCGAGTCATACCCAAGCTCGGCCAGCATGGCGTTGATTTCATCTTCGCTGGGGCCGATATGACGGTTGATAAAATTTTCAGGCTGCAGCACTGGATCCATGGAAGCTCCGCTTTAAAAATAAATTATGATAGTTTTTGAATGAATTCTTCGTAATCGTCTTCGTCTTTCAGGCCGACAAGTTCAGCATCATCAATAATTTTGATTTTATAAATCCAGCCATCACCCATCGGATCGTCATTGACCAGACCGGCATTGCTTTCCAGCGCTTCATTGGTTTCAATGATCTCACCGCTGACCGGGGCATAGATTTCGCTGGCGACCTTGACCGATTCAATGACACCGGTTTCATCGGTCTGATCAAACTGGGTGCCGGGTTCGGGCAGTTCGACATAGACAACATCACCAAGCTGGCTTTGCGCATATTCGGAAATGCCGACGGTGCCGACCTCGCCATCAACGCGGATATATTCGTGGTCTTCGGTGTAATACAGTGTGCTCATTTGGCCTTTCCCCTTTTTGTTTTTGATTCGATAAATCGTGCTGCGGATACTTTGACGGGAATTGATTTTCCGCGCAAGAGTGCATTTAACACTGTTCCGGTTTTTGCGTGTTCAGAATTCACATAGCCCATGGCCACCGGATGTTTCAGGCTGGGGGCATAGGTGCCGCTGGTGACAACGCCGATAACAT
>JBNJDW010000067.1:0-8704 GCA_051745265.1 Pseudomonadota bacterium | reverse complement strand
GTTGGCAACACATCCATTACCATAAAAATAGAAAGCTGGGCCAAACGGCGTATCAGTCAGGAAGAAAACCGTGTTACCGAGGGCACTTATACTTACGTCGCAATTGACGAAAACCGGCGCCCCGTACAGATAAAACGTTAGGAAATACAAATGAAACACAAAGTCAGCATCGCGATTTTAACATTGGCCTTTTTAAGCGGTATTGCTTTTTCAGCATCAGCCTCCGCTGTTAAGAACGGTGTTTCTGAATATAGTCTGGAGACGACACCGGTAACTTCCTTTTTTAAGAAATTTTTTGGTGGTGAGAAACAGGAAGAAAAAGTAGAAGAGGTTGATCCCGTTGAGAAATATAAGGACGATTTTGCAGAGGAAAGTAAAAAACATACCGCCACCCGATTTAAATCGGACCCCATAAAATATGAAATAAAAATCCCTAAAGATTGGGCGCATACCACTGCGAATTTGGGTCTGAGTACAGATATTAATAGTCGGCTTTTGGATACATTGGATCACTTTCAAGGTGAATTGATCGTTGGTGGTGGACGACCTTCACTTTCCATTGAAGCGATCAAGATTAACCATGAAATCCTGGCAGAACATTGGCTGCAAAATTATATTTTCAAAAATGGCCACGCTTCAGAAAATCCTGTCGAAGCGCGTAATGAAAACCAGGCACAAGTCTCATTCATTTACATTAAGGGCGGGACATCTTTTCGGGCTGTTGTCCGGGCTTACATTATTCAAGACCGCCTTTTGCTTATTAAATTTGAAGCCCCGATTAATGCAGATGAAAAAATATCAACTTTAGGCGAACTCGCGGTTGAAAGCTTTACAATAGCTTCAGCCAACCTTGGCGCTGTTGAAAAGACTGAAGATTTTTCTTTTAGGAACGGACTTAAATTTTCATTCCCTTCATCCTGGGAACCTCGAAATCACTCTCTTCGTGACCCTAACAGACTTGCCATTGAATTTCATAATGTTACTCAAAATGAAACCCTAAAAGGCTTGGTACGCGTTATTTCTTACCGCCGTAATGAAGAATACACCAACGACTTTATTATTAACGACCTTCAAAAACAGGTTAAGACAGATCTCAAGCTAAAAATCAGCCAGCTTGAAAACTCTACGCCGCTTTCCGTCGGCCTTGCCTATGATATTGCGCATATTGAACGTTACGCTGTATCCCGTGAAAAGCGCCTGAAGGTCGAGTACGAGCTCTGGCTAGCCGTACTTGGTAAAGAAGACTGGGTTACATTTATCTATTTGCTTACCCCTAATAAGAATCTTGATTTTTATAGCTGGGCGCGCAATACGCGGATGCTCGATTTATTAATAACGTCTATAAACTAAGCTATAAAACACCAGATACAGAAAAGGCGCCCATCAGGCGCCTTTTCCTTTTAATTAACCGCTTTCTTAAACGGAATAATACAGAGCAAATTCAATCGGATGCGGCATTGTTTCATAAGCCAGAACATCTTCCCGCAATAGATCGATGTAACCATCAAGCATATCTTTTGAGAACACATCCCCTTCAAGAAGGAACTCCTGATCAGCTTCAAGCGCATCCAGAGCATCCCGCAAAGAACCGCAAACAGTTGGCACATCCTGTAATTCTTCCGGTGGAAGGTCATACAGATTCTTATCCATCGCCTCGCCCGGATGAATTTTATTCTTAATACCATCAAGACCAGCCATAAGCATCGCCGCATAGGCAAGATATGGATTGGCACTTGGGTCCGGGAAACGAACTTCAACCCGCTTTGCTTTTGGACCGGTCGCATAGGGAATACGGCATGAAGCTGAACGGTTACGGGCTGAATAAGCCAGCAATACCGGCGCTTCATAACCCGGCACCAGACGTTTATAGCTGTTGGTTGTCGGGTTGGTAAAGGCATTCAGTGCACGGGCATGCTTGATAATACCACCGATATAATACAGACAGGTTTCAGACAGATCGGCATAGCCCGAACCGGCGAAAAGTGGTTTACCATCTTTCCACAAAGACTGGTGAACATGCATGCCTGATCCGTTATCACCAAAAACCGGTTTAGGCATAAAGGTTGCCGTTTTTCCGTATGCATCAGCAACATTATGAACCACATATTTATAATTCTGCATCCCATCTGCAGAAACCGTCATGGTTTCAAACTTCACACCAAGCTCACATTGTGATGGTGCCACCTCATGGTGGTGTTTTTCCATGTTCAACCCCATATCGGACAGGACCGAGACCATTTCAGCGCGCAGATCAGACAAGCTATCAACGGGTTGAACCGGGAAATACCCGCCCTTAACGCCCGGACGGTGCCCCATATTACCATCGGCATATGTTTTACCTTTATTATATGGGCCCTCCTGGCTGTCAATTTCAAAACCAACAGAATTCATGTCCATGTTAATGCGAACATCATCGAAAACGAAGAATTCCGCTTCGGGGCCGACAAAACAGGTATCCGCAACGCCGATAGCCCGCATATATTCTTCGGCAGCTTTACAGATTGACCGTGGGTCACGATTGTAATGCTGGCCGGTAAATGGTTCGTGCACATCACAAAAAACATTTAATGTTGGTATGGCCGCAAAAGGATCAAGCTGAACTGTTGTAATATCAGGCATAAGAATCATGTCCGATTCGTTAATTTCCTTCCATCCGGAGATGGACGAGCCATCAAACATGATGCCTTCTTTTAGCATATCTTCATCTACGGTGCTGATATGCTGCGCCGTATGCTGCAATTTTCCTTTTGGGTCGGTAAAACGAAAATCCAGATATTCGATTTCGTATTCCTCTACGAGTTTAAAAAAATCAGCCGGACTGCTGATTTTTTCAATTTTTGCCGGTGTTGTTTTTGTCATGGTATTCTCCTTGTTTTCTGCTCTTTGTTCTTATTTATAATGCGACATTGCCGCGTTCCCCGGTACGTATCCGGATGGCTTCCTCTATCGTCGAAACGAAAATTTTACCATCCCCGATCCTGTCGGTTCGGGCCGCCTCCTCTATGGCCGTAATAACCTTATCGGCCATTTCATCCTCAACGACAGCTTCTACTTTTATCTTCGGGAGGAAATCAACGACATATTCAGCACCACGATAAAGCTCTGTATGACCTTTCTGGCGACCAAAACCCCGCACTTCTGTAATTGTCATGCCTTGTACACCGACATCATGAAGGGCATCTTTAACATCATCCAGTTTAAATGGTTTTATAATAGCTTCGACTTTTTTCATGGCAGCCTCATTTGTGTTGTTCACGTTGTATCGCAAACAGTGTGCCAGTTTTATAAAAATGTTAAAAGTCTGATTTATATGCAAAAATTTACAAAGTGATGATGAACGCCTAGGTAAAGATGCACAAATTTAAGGCAAGTGCACTATATTTAACCTTATAGCATTAGTGATTTTTTACCTTGACCTTACAGGGCAGAAAAAGTTATGTATGTTCTGCTTCAAAAGTATGGCGACTGTAGCTCAGCTGGTAGAGCACTCGGTTGTGATCCGAGTTGTCGCGGGTTCAAGCCCCGTCAGTCGCCCCATTTTTTCCTTTTTTTTATCCTCTTTAAACAATTTCGTGTTATACTTTATAGAGTGAATACTGAGGGCGATTAATGAAGACCAGCTTGAAAAACACAATGTGTTTTAAAAACACCCGGTTTTTAACGGGGCTTTTTGTGTTGTTTACCCTGTTCCTAACCACACCGGCCTTTGCGGCAGAGGAATGGATCACAACACCAGGTAACCTGCGGGCCAACGCAGATGGCGATGTAACATACCCTGATGGCTGGTCATTTGATTTTAGCTCTAATCTTATCATCCGGCCGGATACAACCACTATCAACTTTACAGCAGGCTTTTGGACCGATCCATGGGATCCTTATGATTCAGGGACAAGAAACGTTGGCGGTGTTACCATCGTACGTAGTTTCCCAACAGGGGGGCCTCCGGCCCAATACTATATTACACTGCCTAATGGCATCACCCATTACACAGGGACAAATGTAACAACAGCGCCCAGCGGCTGGACTGTAAACCATGTGACCGGTGAAGTCTTTGATCCTTCAGGCAACCTTAAGCCCCCGACATCGGACCCCGAAACATCCATTGACGACGTCATCGCGCTCAATCCCGGTATAGAGGAGAGAATTTATTATCTTGATCCGCTGCAGGCAAAATCTCTTTTCGATTCTTTTGACCACTATGATGATCCCACTGATGATACCGCGACAGGCTATGATGACTGGCCTGATGCGAGGACGGATTATTGGCGCCCTGTCATTGAAGCAGGACAGCCCATGGTATTGGTCCATAACAATACGACTTGGAATACCATTTCAAATGAGTATTTTGACCTAAGACCCTTTGTTTTCGCCAATTCCAATTACTTTTGTGATGCGGTTGCTGCAGAACCGTCTTTCTGCCCCGGAAGTCCTCCGCCCGGCTCGTCCGTACCATCTGACCTTACGGGAGATAGTTCTTCCGAAAGTATAGACAGTTCAGCCCAACCCGATACATCCATTGATACAGCCGATGCGCTCGGCATTGTTTATGCTCAGGTCTTTGAGGGCGGTGAGCAGTCCGTCAATCATTGGAATGATAAATGGGCAAATGAAATGGAGCCGGATTATAAAAACCTGGCTGCGCAATGGCATACTGCAATTATAGACCAGGCCCGCACGCAAGGTAGCCTGACAGATGCGGAACAACAGGTTGAATTTCAACGAGAAACACAAGAACGAGAAATGGAAGACCGAGTCGATCTGGAGCCTTCTGAGATGACCTGTGTCGTGTCTTCTCATACACCCTCTCTATCTGGTGCTGGACATTTATCACGGCAAATCACCCGGGGGATTGGTGACCAGGTCTTGAAAACGGGTCTTAATATGGCCGGCACACCTTCCGCTAAAGGTCCAATCAACGATCATAACCATCGCTTCAACCTCTACCTCCAGCATTTTTGTGATGATGATACCAACAAAGGTGGCATTTCCTGTACTGCCGGGCCTTCAAAAATTATTGATGCGGATATATCAATCGAAAACTTCCTTCTTCGCGACACGATTAATCTGGATGATGAAACAGAACGATTCGGTATTTACGCGCTGACTCGTAACCTCATTCAGCCTAAAGTCCCCGAGCCGCTTCCTGAATCAGCACTCGAATCATCTTCTGCACGTAAAAATTTGATTGATAGACGTGATCTGCAGAATTTAAGAGACATCACGGCCAGCGTTATCGGTGGTATTATCGGACGCCGCACATCTGTTCCCGGCACGACACTTGCCAGCGGGACAGTCCGCGAGATCCGTGAGAAAGCAGGTGTTGATCCTGCCCAGATTTCAGATCGACCAAGCTATAATGAAATTATGCTCGCCTTAACCAAGGAGCGCTTTTTTGATCCTGAATACTTTATCCGCCTCAATCAGAAAGAAGGCGCCATCAAGCAAGAACAAGCCGCCGTCGATATTCTGACCGGTGTTATGTTGCAAAACATCTATCAGCTTCAGGAACAAATGAATGCTTTACTTGCCGCCCGCTCCAGCATGAAATTCAATAGTCATACATTTGATGACATGCTTGAAGACGCACCATCATCTAATTAAGTATTCTATTACTTTAAGATTTTGTCAGATATTTTTGCGGGTTCAGCGCCTCTGAACCGCGACGAATTTCAAAATGAAGCTGCGGCGCATCGACCCGACCTGTTGAACCGACAGTTCCCAGAACATTATTCTGGGTAATCGTCTGCCCCCGCTTCACTTTTACTTTATCAAGATGGGCATAAGCCGTGACCCAGCCGTTACTATGGCGAACAATCACCAGATTACCAAAGCTTTCCAATGCATTGCCGACATAAACAACGGTACCATCATTCGCGGCTCTTACACTTGTTCCCAGCGGAACTGCTATATTCAGACCATCATTATGAAGGCCATTTTCCTTAGGCCCGAAATCGGAAATAATCCGCCCCTGAACCGGCCAGGTAAAAGTCCCTGCCGCCGTAGAAGAAGATGTCGTTTTGCGAGCCGGAGCCTGTGATCGCGTCTGCGATTTTGCTTGTTGAGGCGCCGAAGCACGAGAGGAGGATTGATATTCCGGCTGTTTTCCGGACGAAGACTGAGATACTGATGCCTGCCTGCTCGCCCGCTGCGGTGCATCTGACGGCATACGCAGTTTCTGCCCCGGGGTCAGGGTATAGGGGGCCGATAAATTATTGGTCCGGGCAATATCGGTAACCGATACATCAAACATACGTGATATTTGATACAGACTATCTTGCGGCCGAACACTATAATAGCGCGGCGCTGGCAGTTTCAACCTTTGCCCTGCGTTCAATTCATATGGCGGAGCAATATTATTCAGCCGTATAATATCCTGCAAAGGCAGGTTATAGCGTTTTGAAATACTGTAAAGCGTCTCGCCTTTTGCGGCTAAAATGGCACCAGTTGGCGAATCCGGCTGTGTGCCCAATTCTATGACCGGTGCGGGCGGTGCCGTACGCTCACCGCAACCGGCCAGAATAAGAGATCCGGTTAGCAGCAATATCGTTGGCAATCTTGTCATTAATCTTTACCCCGGTTGCAGTGCCAGATGATCGGGTCTGATTGATGCGGCCTGCCTGTCTTCCTCTGCGGTCGCAATCTGTGGCAAAAGCGGTACAAAGCGAACCGGCATTAACCGCTCACAGCCAAAGCCATCTTCATAACGGGTTACGCGGTAGACATGCTGGCTCGATTTATCATAGCCCATGGGGATGATCATCGTGCCACCAACAGCCAGTTGATCCAACAAGGGTTCCGGCGGTTCCATCATGGCTGCAGCCGTGACAATAATCCGGTCAAAAGGCGCCTGTTCCGGCCAACCTTGCATGCCATCTCCGGCAATCGTTGTAATATTACGCACGCGCAAGTCATCCAATACCCGTTGTGCCCGCATCAAAAGAGGGCGATGTCGTTCAATACTGTAAACCCGGCGGCACAGCCGGGCGAGTATGGCGGCCTGATACCCTGACCCCGTGCCGATTTCCAGCACTTTCATACGATCATTCAGCCGCAGGGCCTGCGACATCATCGCCACGACCAGGGGCTGAGAAATGGTCTGACCAAGCCCGATCGGCAGTGCCGTGTCTTCATAGGCCTGATCATGGAACATACGCGGAATAAACGCTTCACGCGGCACACGTTCAATCGCGGCCAGCACAGCCGTATTGGTAATCCCCGATTTACGGAGCTTCATAATCAGACGAATTTTGCGAGCATCAATAGTCATGCGGGAAAAATCTTCTCCAGTTTGGCAAGTGTCGGTTGATGGGTTAAGTTTAAAGACAGCGGCGTAATCGTTACTTTTCCACGATCAAGCGCGCCAACATCAGTCATAGGGTCCAGAATATCACGGTTTTTAACCGGCGGACCAATCCAGTAATACAGCTTACCCCGTGGGTCTGTGCATTCCACAATATCTTCCATGGATACGGGGTAATGGCCTTGCTTGCGAACAACGATTTCCGGCACCTCGTCTTTTGGCACATAGGGGATATTGGCATTCATTACAACATTCTTGGGCCAGCTTTGCCCCTGAAGCGCCAAAAGGATTTTAGGCATAACATGCCGGGCCGTTTCCCAGTTATACAAGCCGGTATCATAATCATATTCATTACTGAAGGCGATCGAAGGAATACCGATGATCGTGCCTTCTATGGCGGCCGCAACTGTGCCGGAATAGGTCACATCATCAGCGACATTGCGGCCATGATTAATCCCTGAAACGACAAGATCCGGCATATGATCGCGCATCAGATGCTTTGCCCCCATCATCACGCAGTCCGTGGGCGTGCCCAGCACAGTAAATCTTTTCGGTCCGTATTCCTTAACACGAAGCGGTTCATGAATGGTCAGGGAATGACCAACGGCCGATCTTTCATTTTCCGGCGCCACCACCCAGACATCATCACAGATGGAATTGATGATTTCTTCAAGGACCTGAAAGCCATGGGCATGAATGCTGTCATCATTACACAGCAAAATCCGGGCTTTTTTAATGTCTTTTGGAAAGTTAAGCATGGGCTGCCTTTTCTTGTTGTTGCGTTTCCGGCCGTAGAACGGTAAGCCCGTTCATATACGGCACCAGAACCTTGGGAATTTCGATTGAGCCGTCAGGCTGCTGATAATTTTCAATAATCGCCACCAAAGCCCGGCCAACCGCAACGCCGGAACCGTTCAACGTATGAACAAAATGCGTTTCTTTCTCACCATGGTAACGGTAGCGGGCCTTCATACGCCGCGCCTGAAATTCATAACAGTTCGAGCAACTGGAAATTTCCCGATAAGTATTCTGTGACGGGATCCAGGCCTCGATATCATAGGATTTTACAGCCGTAAAACCGGTATCGCCGATGCATTTGATAATGGTCCGGTAAGGGATTTCCAGTCTTTGCAGGATATCCTCGGCGCAGGCTGTCATCCGTTCCAGTTCTTCCATGGAGTGTTCGGCGGATGTAATCGTCACAAGCTCGACCTTATAGAACTGGTGCTGGCGGATCATGCCGCGGGTGTCTTTACCGGCAGATCCGGCCTCCTGACGGAAACTTGCGGTCAATGCGGTCAAGCGCAGAGGCAGATCCGCCGCATCAAGAATCTGTTCGCGCACTGTATTGGTCAGGGCAACCTCTGCTGTCGGGATTAACCAGTCACCGCGGGTGGTCTGAAA
>JBNJDW010000066.1:0-8730 GCA_051745265.1 Pseudomonadota bacterium | reverse complement strand
CTTTGATTCGGGTTTTGGGGCCGGATCTTTGGCTTTACCAACGGATTTGACTTTGTCGTCCAGATATTTGGGCAGTTCTTCATCGATTTTATCATCGGTCAGAATCCGGGCCAGATTGATGGCATCCTCGACCGACAGGCTTTTATGCTTTTGTTTTAAAAGTTTCTGCAGATCATCGGGTGAGCTTGATTGCAGGACTTTTTGCAGGTTTTTAAAGGTTGCCGGGGATCTTAAGCCCTTCAGATTTGTTTTTAGAAACTCCAGCGCTTCTTCGCGGGTCTTGCCTTTGAACTGTGCCCGAATCTGTTCGGTGGCTTCAATACCGGCATCTGCGGCCTGCATAATGGCTTTGAGGTTTCTAATAAACGACATCATCCGATCTTTCTGTTTGAAAACTTTAAAATAGTTTATGCAAAATAGAATTTTTGTCAAGCACAGGCCTGTCAGGCACTGACATCCCAGGGCCGTTTCGGTGGCCGGCGCAGAGTGACGGGAAGCTCG
The DNA here is from genome assembly GCA_051745265.1 of Pseudomonadota bacterium. Classification (GTDB taxonomy): domain Bacteria; phylum Pseudomonadota; class Alphaproteobacteria; order Micavibrionales; family CSBR16-224; genus JBNJDW01. The sequence continues at coordinate 8,229 of JBNJDW010000066.1, read as the reverse complement.
GGGATCGGTGTATCGGTAAGTTCGGAAAGTGTTTTAATCCGGTCTTTGATCGGGGGGTGGGTGGCAAAGATACCCATGAAATTATGGGAGTTTTCAATACACATCTGCTGTACTTCTTCAGGCATATCTTTGATCATGTCCTGACCGGAAATGCGCATCAAAGCCCGCATCATGGCATCCGGATTTTTGGTCAGTTCAACAGCGCCGGCATCGGCCAGATATTCACGGCGCCGGGACAGTGCAAAACGAATCAAAATCGCAAACAGGTAGCCGATGACCAGAATGACCAGCCCGATGATCATAATCAGGCCGGCCCCGCCATTACGGTTGCCTGAGCTCTGGCGCCGGTATCGGTTGCCACCAAACCGGCCAAAAACCAATGTTCTGAACAGCATTTCGGCCAGGAAACTGATGATGCCGACAAAAATAATGCTGACGATTAATAAGCGGACATCCCGATTCATGATATGGCTGAGCTCATGGGCGATGACGGCTTCGAGTTCATCATCTTCGAGCGCATCAATAATGCCCCGCGTTAGAGTAATGGTAAAGGTTTTCTCGTTTATACCGCTGGCAAAAGCATTCAACGCCGGGCTGTCAATGATCTGAAATTGCGGCATTGTAATACCGCGTGAAATACACAGATTTTCCAGCATGTTGTATATTTTGGGATATTGTTTTCGCGTGACCGGTTTGGCACCGGTCGCCATGCGGATCATGCGGCTGTGGAGGAAAAAGGCGATCACAAACCAGATCGCAACGCCGCCAAAAACAAAAGGCGCGGATTCCAGCATGTTGGACCAGGCGGCGTTAAAAATATCAGCACCGCTGGCGGTGGGGGGTAAATCGGCCATATGCGGCAGGTAATAGCCTGTTGCATAGAGGCTGGCGTAAAAGGCCAGAACCATGGCAAAAATCAACACCGGAAATCCAGCCAGTAACAGACTGGATTTCAGGTTGTTATTAAAGATATGCGTGGTCAGACCGACTGTTGTAATCGCCATTGCGGAAGAAAAGCCTTGTTAGAAATCCATTTTAGGCGGTGTTTCGACAGCGTTCTTTTCCTCAGCGGACAGCTCGAAAAAGGGCTCTTCATCAAATTTAAACATTCTGGCGACAATGACCGCCGGAAATTGCTGGATGGCGGTATTAAATTCATTGGTCGCGTTGTTGAAAAACCGGCGGGAGGCTGCAATTTTATTCTCAACATCGGCCAGTTCACTTTGCAGCTGGCGAAAATTCTGATCTGCTTTCAGATCAGGGTAATTCTCGGCCACGGCCAGTAATTGCATCATAGCGGCGCCCAGCTGGGCTTCGGATTTGACTTTACCGTCAACGGTTTCTTCGCGCATGGCACTGGCCCGCGCATCTGTGACCCGCTCCAGCAGTTCTTTTTCATGAGAAGCATAGCCTTTAACGGTGTCGACCAGATTGGGGATCAGGTCGTGACGGAGTTTTAACTGAACATCAATATCGGAAAAAGCATTATTGCGTTTTTGTCTCAGGGCGATGATCCGGTTGTAGATAAGCACCAGAAAACCGACAATCGCGGCCAGAATAAGTAAGATCAGCCAAAGTTCCATATTATGCTCCTAACGTATAAACCCTGTTCTCTGTACATTGTAGGAGAGCGGCTGACCAGTGCAAGACAAAAAAATGGCCAGTCTTGAAAACCGGCCATTTTACCCTGTTTGTTACACCCCTAACATCAGGGTCGTCCAAAAACACAGGACAATATTTATGTGTGGCCCACCTAATCCATTAAAAACCACTTCCCTTATATTACCATAATTATGGTTAATTTTAAGTGAAATAGATAACGGTGGTATAAAGCCGCGTTGTGTTTAGTTGGGTTGATTGGCTTTCCATTTGGAAACCTCGGCCCGCGCCGTGTTCAGTTCATCAGTGTCAAGCCGGTTGGAAACCTCGACACGGGCGATAATCGCGTCTTCACGGACATCATTACCGGCTTCCAGATTGTCAACGGCCAAGGCAAACCATTTAAAGGCTTCGATAAGGTCAACTTCGGTACCGATGCCACGATGATACATACGGGCGATTTCAAACATGGCAAGGCCATTTCCATTTTCGGCGGCCTCTGAATACCATTTCAAGGCCTGGGCCGGATCTTCCTTCAGGCCACCCTTCCCGGTCTGATAAAAACGGGCCAGTTCGATTTTGGCGGGGATATAATCTTTTTCAACGGCCCGCTGTAACCATTTAGCTGCGGTTTCAAGGTCTTGTGGTACTCCACGGCCACGGGTATAAAAATCAGACAGATAATAGGCCGCTTCAGGGTCGCCGGCTTTTGCGGCGTGATAATACCAGATCGCAGCGGATGAAAAATAGGAAGAGCGTTTTTCAGGGCTCAGACCGGATTGCTTGCCGGCCTCTTCATAAAGGCGGGCCAAGTGAAACTGGGAAACCTGCAGCCCTTGCTCCGCGGCTCTGCGATACCATTCTATGGCTTTTTCTTTATTTTGCTCAACGCCGAGGCCTTCTTTATACAGGTAGGCCAGCGCATTCTGGGCATACATATTGCCCTGCAGCGCTGCCAGAAGATACCAGCGGGCCGCCTCAGCCATATTTCTTTTGATGCCTTCACCTTTGCGGTACATATTGGCCAGATTATACTGGGCGTTGGCATTGCCTTGCAGGGCAGAAGACATAAACCAGCGGCCGGCCGCAAATTTTTCTTTGGATTCTTCACTGTCTGAAAGCAGGGACCCCAGGTTATTCTGGGCAATATCATCGCCTTTCTCGGCGGCTTTGCTATACCATTCTATGGCTTTTTCTCTGTCTTCGGGAACACCGTGGCCGGTGGCAAAAATATAACCGGCATAGACTTCGGCCGGTAAATAGCCTTGTTTGGCAGATCTAATATACCAGCGGGCGGCTTCGCTGACGTCCTGACCGGTGCCTTGGCCAACATCGAACATATAGGCCAGAAAATACTGTGCCTGCGGATCGCCTTTATGAGAGAGTGTCAGGAAGTTCCGTAACGCCAGTTGATTGTCACCGGCAAAAAACGCCCGGGTGGCATCTTCGAAGCTGACATCGCCACGGTTGGTTTGTGCCCGCGATGTGTCAGGCAGACCCATAAGCAGGCCCGCCGTAAAAGCGAGGATAAGAGTAAAGCGAAGAGAATACATCATAGGTGTTACCTGACATCTGTTCTGTAACAGGATAGTAAAACAATGGCCCGATTGAAAGGAAAAGCAACCGAAACCCTGCATTTTTTTTCTATCCCAAGGCGTAAGCTTTATTCAGCCATTCCGATTGCGGACATATAAAGATCAAGAAGTTCAGTTTCTTCCCGTCTTTTTTGCAGTTCCATTTTACGAAAGGAAACAATCTTACGAATAATTTTAGGCTCGAACCCGGTTGTTTTTGCCTCGGCATAAACTTCTTTAATGTCTTCGCCGATCACTTTCTTTTCGCTCTCCAGCCGTTCAATACGTTCGATAAAAGATTTCAGGCGTTCTCCGGCAACGCCGCCTTTATCAGCTGTTTCAGCCATTTCAGCCATATTTCTTACCCCTTTGTTGTCTCTGTCTTGATAGCGCCATAGCATAACGTTTTAGCCGCCAAGGTCAAGAGACTTGCATGATATGCAGAGTGTTTTCTGCGTTTTGAATATCATAAATTTCACGGTGCCTCTTCGTTTCTGACGGAGTATATGTTATATAAAAATATGGGATCAATTCACGCAAAGAAAAGACGTGAAGCAAAAAAAATAAAGCGGGTTATTCACATAAATGATTTTTGAACTTGAGACCTTGTATCCTCTTTTGGCCCTGGCGGTGGGAATCGGAACAATTGGCGGGTTTTTATCCGGTTTACTGGGGATTGGCGGCGGGCTGATTTATGTACCGGCACTGTTTTTTGCCTTTACCAGCCTTGGCTTTGGCGCTGATTACGCGATGCATATTGCCGTGGGTACCTCGCTTGCCATTGCCGCACCGACAATTATGACCTCGGCCTACTGCCATTACCGCCGCGAAAGCGTTGATTTTGTCTTATTCCGCCGCTGGGCGCTGTTTTTAATTGGCGGCGTTGGTATCGGCGTGTTGATGAACTCTATATTACAGGCCAGCCAGTTGATTGTTATTTTCTCTACTGTTGCGGTGATTATGGCGCTGTATATGGGGTTTTTGAAAGACCCCTATAAACAGGACCTGCCGATCACCGGCCGCAAACGGCATTATCCGATTGCCACCAGTATCGGCTTTGTTGCCTCAATGGTCGGGATAAGCGGTTCGATGATTTCTGTGCCGACCATGACGTTTTTAAATGTACCCATCCAAAAAGCGATCGGCACGGCCGCGGCGCTGGGTGTTGTAACTGCCGTTTGCGGTGTCACCGGCTTTATGTGGGTCGGTGCCGGGCAGGTCGTTGAAAACAGTCTGCCGTTGACCATCGGTTACGTGAATATATTCTGTGCCCTGATGGTCGTACCCTTGTCGGTTTTAATGGCGCCCTATGGCTGTAAACTGGCGCATCGTTTACCGAAACAGCATTTGCGCCGGGTTTTTGCCCTGTTCATTGCCTGTGTGGCCACGCGTATGCTGCTTGAAATCCAGGGTCTGTAGTCATCATTTGGCTTTACTTTTCCGGCGCGGTTTCCTAAACCTTCTTTTATGTATGAAATAGATTATAAAAAAACCCGTCCGGTCGCGATATGGCTTTATATCTGTGCTGCGGCTGTATTCCTCATGGCCTTGATCGGTGCTGTGACCCGGCTGACAGAATCAGGGCTGTCTATTGTTGAATGGCGGCCGATTATGGGCACGCTTCCCCCGTTGAATGAAGCCGAATGGCAGCGGGTTTTTGATTTGTATAAAAAGATCCCTGAATATCAGAACCAGCATCACTGGATGGGGTTGGACGATTTTAAGAATATCTATTTCTGGGAATGGCTGCATCGTTTCTGGGGCCGGATGATCGGGTTGATCTATGCGATACCGTTTTTTTATTTTTTGATTCGCGGACGGATTCCCAAAATATACCGGCCTTCTTTCTGGGGATTCCTGTTCTTGGGCGCAGCGCAGGCGGTGATGGGCTGGTACATGGTGCGAAGCGGTCTGGTCGAGCTGACAGATGTCAGCCATTATCGCCTTGCCGCGCATCTGGGGCTGGCCTTTGTTATTTTTTGCCTGCTGTTTGATATGGCTTTGAAATTATCGGTACCTAAAACAGAATCGGCAATTACGCTGGCACCGTTGCGGCGCTGGACGGTTTCAGCCTTTTGCATTGTTTTTGTGACGATGATCTGGGGGGCGTTTGTCGCCGGACTGAATGCCGGGCTTGTCTATAACAGCTTTCCGCTCATGGGCGCATATCCATGGCCGGGCGAAGGGCTGGATATGTCCCCGCTGTGGATCAACCTGTTTGAAAATCATGCCATGGTTCAGTTTATGCACCGGTTGCTGGCGATGGTTTCCGTCGCGGTGGTGTTGATTCTGGTTTGGAAAAGCCGGTTTTTTCAGATGGAATCACGGACGTCAGGATTATTTGGTGCCTTGGCAGTGATGGTCGTTATTCAGGCCGGGCTGGGGATTGCGACCCTGTTAACGCAGGTGGCCCTGCCCTTGGCAGTTGCGCATCAGGCCGGGGCCATGCTATTGATAGCGCTGCTGGTCTGGGCGCATCATGAAACCCTGCCGCATAGTTATTCTTATGATAGAAAGCGATAAGATCAGAAATGTTTGAAACCCTGACCACAGCCGAATCCCTGATGGGGTACCAGGTTTTTGCCCTGCTGATACTGGTGCCCCTGATGATGATGTTTAAACGGGCCGGCTTTCCGGCGGTACTCGCCTTGCTGGTCTTTACACCCTATGCCGGATTTTTCATCTGCCTTGGCTATCTGGGTCTGAAACGCTGGCCGCATGAGCCGCCTAAAGCCGCCCGCAAAACAGGAAAGTCATGAATATGGAGCAGGACGCAATGAATTTTGGCCCCTCCTGGCAGGAAATGCTGATCATGTCGATTGCCGGTGCCCTGATTGTGCTGTTTGGCGGTATGATTGCCACCCGGGCCGGCCGTGCCCCGTTCTGGGGGTTGTTATTGCTGGTGCCCGTTGTTCAGATATTGTGTTTCTGGATCTTTGCGTTTATCAGCTGGCCGCGGATTGACCGTAATGATCAGGACAGCTGATTAATCATCATAAAATGTCAGGCGGTTATCAATGCGATCCCGATCCTGCGTTGGCCCCGGCGTATAAGGCTGCGGTATTTTCTTAAGCTCGGCCTCTTTTTCTTCCAACGCGGCTTTCAATCTGTCGATTTCAGCATCCAGTTTTGGTTGATTGCGCGAGGCCCGCCAGTATTTAATCCGGTAACCGTAGAGATTCAGCCAGACCAGCAGGCAACCGGCCAGAAAGCCAAGCGCCATCAGCCCCAGTATCACCGCATAAGCAGGCAGGGTGAAATCCTGTTCGATAAACAGCATGGAAACAGTGATGTCATGGGTGTTGGAAACCGCGAACCAGAGCACAAAAAGACTGAGCGGTACGGTAATCAGAAGTGTCAAAAGCCTTAACATGGGCGGCATCCTTTAACTTTGCAGATGTTGCCGTTGTCAGGCCATATCCTCATTCAGGCGTTCGTGTAGTTTTTTACCGGTTTTGAAGAAAGGAACATATTTTTCTTCGACCTGCACGGATTCGCCTGTACGTGGATTGCGGCCCTGACGGGCGTCTCTGTGTTTGACAGAGAAAGCGCCAAACCCACGCAGCTCTACGCGGTCACCATTGGCCAGTGCCTCGGTGATGGCATCAAAGATCGCATTGACGACCAGTTCGGCGTCCCGCTGATAAAGATGCGGGTTGAGTTCGGCGATTTTCAAGATTAGCTCTGATTTCGTCATGGCAAAGCGAATCCCCCTAATTGTTGACTTGTTAGGTAACGTGCCAAATCCTGCATCATCTGGCAAGAGGGCAATATGATATTTCTCTGCTTTTTCATTGATTTTTTTAGAAAAATTGCTGTTTTTGTTAAATACTGGAATTCAAACGCACAATCCGCTAAATTGGTTTCATGCGTGAAATTGTTCTAGATACGGAAACAACAGGTTTTGATCCTCAGGACGGTCATCGGATCGTTGAAATCGGCTGTCTTGAATTATTCAATCAGATTCCGACCGGGGAAACCTATCATCAATATATTAATCCGCAGCGGGATATGCCGACGGAGGCTTTTGATGTGCATGGGCTGGGCACCGAATTTCTATCGACCCAGCCGGTTTTTACAGAGATCGTCGGTGATTTCATCGATTTTATTGGCGATGCCCGGCTGATCATCCATAATGCCGAATTTGATATGCGCTTTATCAATGCCGAACTGGAGCTGGCCGGTTTTAAGCCCCTGCCGATGAGCCAGGCGCTTGATACACTCGCGGTTGCCCGGCAGCGCTTTCCGGGCTCTCCTGCCTCTCTGGATGCCTTGTGTCGGCGGTTTGAGATTGATAACTCAAACCGGACGCTGCATGGGGCCTTGCTCGATTCCGAACTTTTGGCCGAAGTCTATCTGCATTTGCTGGGCGGGCGTCAGCATGGCCTGACACTGGATGACAGCATGGGCAGTGGTCCGCGGGACAGTGCCGTCAAGGTCGAGATCAAAGCCCAGAAACGTGCCTATCGCAGTTTTGATGTGCCGGTGGCTGAGGCTGCGGCGCATAAGGAGATGCTCGCCGATATTACCGATCCAATCTGGACCGATATTGATGATAAACCGGTCAAAGCGGATTAATCTGTTCTTTTTATCAAAGAATGAATTTGGACAGATCTTCATCCTGGGTCAGGTCGGACAGACGGTCATGCACCATATCTGCCGTGATGTCGATGGTCTCACCGCTGTGATCCGAAGCGCTGAAGCTGATTTCTTCAAGCAAACGCTCCAGAACCGTATGCAGGCGACGGGCACCGATATTCTCGACATTTGAATTGATTTCGACCGTTAAATGCGCCAGCGCATCAATGGCTTCATCAGTAAAATTCAGTGTGACATTTTCTGTGGCCAGCAGGGCTTTGTATTGTTTGATCAGGCTGCATTCCGGCTCGGTCAGGATCTGGCGGAAGTCCTTTTCGGTCAGAGCCTGCAATTCGACACGGATCGGCAGGCGGCCCTGTAATTCAGGCAGCATATCCGATGGTTTGGAGAAATGGAAAGCGCCGGAGGCAATAAACAAGATATGGTCGGTTTTGACCAGACCGTATTTGGTGGAAAC
>JBNJDW010000065.1:0-8808 GCA_051745265.1 Pseudomonadota bacterium | reverse complement strand
AATAGGTATGAGCCTTATCAGACAGGCCGACAAGCTCGAGCAGTTCATCGGTCCGCCGTTCGGCCCGGGGCACGCCGTAAAGCCCGGCCTGCACATTAAGGATTTCTTTGGGGGTAAAAAAGGCATCAAGACTGATTTCCTGCGGCACAATACCAATGGCCGCGCGGGCATTGCGCGGATCTTCATCAATATCAACGCCCCATATGCTGGTTTTACCGCCGGTTTTCATGACGAGCCCCGCCAGAATATTGATAAAGGTCGATTTGCCGGCCCCATTGGGTCCCAGAAGGCCAAAAACAGAACCGCGGGGAATTTCCAGATCGATCGTTTTCAGCGCATGCTTTTCCGGGCCGGAGCCTTGCGGCGAATAGGTTTTATCGAGCTGTGATGCTTTGATTGCAAAATCGGGTAATTGAGCCATGATGTCCTGCCTGTTTTTTTATATACTCTAGGCAGGATCGGTCTTTTAGGCAATTTTTTTCTCGACTCTGCTTGACAGATTGGTGATTCTTGCTTAATTATGTCCGCTGAATAAGAATAGTAGCAGGAGCAGTAAAGTGAAACGTACATTTCAACCAAGCAATCTCGTTCGCGCCCGTCGTCATGGATTCCGGTCCCGTATGGCAACAGTGGGTGGTCGTAAGGTTCTGAATGCCCGCCGCGCCAAAGGCCGTCAAAAGCTGAGCGCTTAATCGCGACGCTGTGCCATTGCAAATGCGCTCCGGACGTTTAAAAAACCGGCCACAGTTTTTACAGATTACTCAACAAGGCCACAAAGCCGTTACCAGAAGCTTTGTGGTTTTTTGTCGTTTTAATTTTGTCGCAGAGCAGCATCCGGGTTTTCATCAGTTCGATACACTCTGCGGCTTTACCGTAACCAAAAAACTGGGCAATGCCGTGACCCGTAACCGGATCAAACGCAGGCTGCGCGCGGTTATGCGCGATGTGCTGCCTGAATGTGAGTCGCTGTCAGGGTCGGGAATCGTTATCGTCGGTCGTTACGGGGCGTTGAAAACACCATATGATGAGCTCTGCGCTGAAGCGCGTAAATGTTTTAATTACCTGCGCAAACAGAAATGAAATATTTAAAGGCTTTATTCATCTGGCCGATCCGCGGCTATCAATATCTGATTTCACCTTTGTGGGGGCGGCGCTGTTGTTTCGTGCCCAGCTGTTCGGAATATATGCTGCAGGCTATTCGTATGCACGGTGTCTTTAAGGGTCTGTTTCTGGGCTGTAAACGTATTTTACGCTGTCACCCCTGGGCGGAATGTGCTGTTGATCCGGTACCTGAAAGTGTAAACTTGTATTCAGGCCCATCTTCCGATACAAAAGATCAGACTCATAAACAGCAAAAAAGATAAAACAGATGCAACGCAACTCAATTGATCCGAATGACAGCGGCCAGCAAAAACGGCTGATTGTCGCGATTGTCCTTTCTCTTCTGGTTTTGTTCGGGTTTCACTTCCTTTTTGAGCGGCCCAGACTCGAGGCGCAGCAGGCCCGCGAACAGGCCCGTGAGGAAGCCAGCTTTGATGAAACCGCCAGAGCCGGTGATGCGGATCAGGCGAAAACCGAGGAATCAGGACCGATTTCCCGGGAAGAGGCATTAACGCAGACGCAACGGATCAGCATCAATAACAATAAGATTTCAGGCAGCCTGCCGCTGCGCGGTAACCGTCTTGATGATATTCAATTGCTGAATTATTACAAAACAGTCGACAGTGAGGAAAATGTTGCTCTGTTTAAGCCTTCCGGAACAGAGCGTCCTTATTATGCTGAATTCGGCTGGATTGCTGAAGGGGGTGGATTGAACCTGCCGACAGCAGATACTGAATGGGAGGTTATCGGCGCGAATGAACTTACCGCCGATCAACCCGTACTGCTGCGCTGGGATAATGGCCAGGGGCTTGTTTTCGAACGTAAGTTTGAAATCGATGAAGATTATCTTTTTACGGTTACGGATCGTATCATCAATCAAAATGACCAGCCGGTTACGCTGTATCCTTATCAGTTGTTGTCGCGTGGCGGCCTGCCGGATGATTATGTCAGTATCTTTATTCTGCACCAGGGGCCGATCGGTTATACCGGTGAGGATTTAAATGAATATGATTACAGCGACCTTGAAGAAGGTGAGCGGTTTACCGCGGATGATGGCTGGGTTGGTTTTACCGATAAATACTGGTTTGCCGGGTTGATACCGCCGCAGGGTCAGGAGTATAAAGCCCGTTTTGTCCAGACTGGCGAAGGCGATCTTCATAAGGCGCGTTTCCAGACGGATATCCGCGGCGATGCTGTGACGGTTATGCCGGACGGCAGCACAGAAAATACTTTCAATATCTTTGTCGGCGCCAAAGAACTGAATGTTCTGACGGAATATTCCAAACGGCCTGAATTACGGAATCTGGAGCTGTCGCTTGATTTTGGGGTTCTGTTTTTCATTACCAAACCGCTTTATCTGGCTTTGAAAGCCTTGTCGGTATGGTTTGGCCATGTGGCCTGGGGGATTATTGTCCTAACGGTCTTGATCCGTTTTGTGTTGTATCCGTTGAATAATAAATCCTTCCGTTCGATGGCGGCCATGAAAAAGGTCACGCCGAAACTGAAAGAGATTCAAGCCAAACACAAAGAAGATCCAAAAGTGATGCAGACAAAAATCATGGAGCTGTATCAAAAAGAAAAGGTTAATCCGTTTAGCGGGTGTTGGCCGGTTCTGTTGCAGATCCCGATTTTCTTCGCATTATATAAAGTGATCATGCTTGATATTGATATGCGCCACGCACCCTTCCCGGGCTGGATTGACGATATGTCGGTGATGGATCCAACCAGTGTCTTTAATCTGTTTGGCCTGTTGCCTTACAATGTGCCTGAATTGCTGGTTATCGGTGTCTGGCCGTGTCTGATGGGGGTTACGATGGCCCTGCAGCGGCGTTTGAATCCGCCGCCGACAGATCCGATGCAGGCCAAGATTATGTTCTATATGCCCTTCCTGTTTACGATCATTCTGGCGAAGTTTGCCGCTGGCCTGGTTATTTACTGGACCTGGAGTAATACGCTAGGGGTTCTACAGCAATATATAATCATGCGGCGTATGGGCGTCGATGTTTCCCTGGTTAAGGGCTATAAGGGCGATCCTGCGGAAGAAAAATCAGATGCGGAAGCCGAGAGTACCGCAGAAGAGGAAAGCCCGGCACCTGCAAAGAAAAGCAAGGCCGATAAAGCGAAGCCCAAAAAAGGCAAAAAGAAAGATTAACTGTGAATGTCTGAAACCGGAACATATACCCAGGCGCAAATCGAAGACGGACGACGTCTGTTTGCCGGTAACTGTGATTTTGTCGCCGGGGTGACATCGCTGGATAATCTGATTCCCATGTCTTTGCCGGAAATTGCCTTTGCCGGTCGGTCTAATGTCGGTAAATCCAGCCTGATCAATGCGCTGACCGGACGAAAAATGCTGGCCCGTACATCGCATACGCCGGGACGCACCCAGCAGTTAAACTTTTTTGATCTGGGCGGGCGGATGTTTATTGTTGATCTGCCGGGCTATGGTTATGCCCGCGCGGCAAAAACAAAAATTAAATCCTGGAACGATCTGATCCGCGCTTATCTGCGGGGGCGCCAGACCTTGCAAAGGGTCTGTATTCTGGTCGACAGCCGCCATGGCTTTAAACCGGATGATTTTGACCTGATGAAGATGCTGGATGAATCGGCGGTAACCTATCTGGTCGTTTTGACCAAGACCGACAAGGTCAAAGCCGAAGAATTGCAGATTCGCAAGGCAGAGACCGAAGCCGCCTTAAAAACAAGACCGGCCGCATTTCCCTTTATCTTTTCAACCAGCTCGGCCAAGGGACAAGGTATCCCGGAGCTTCGCGCTGAACTGGCGCGCTTTGCGGGTTGATTGGCAGCGTATTTGTCTTGACAGAACCCCGGAAGATATGTACGTTATGACAACAATTTCGAGAGGGCTATCGTGTACGAACTTTTAAAAGATATCTACCCGCGCAGCGAAGACCGTAATATACAGGAACTGACCCGCCTGGAAAAAGACAGTGAGCGCCGCATAGAGCTTATGGCCCGCCGGGATGAAATCTATGATGAGCTTCAAAAGCTACTGGCGGAGAAAAACAGTGACAGTCAGAAAATCGCCGTAATCGAAGAAAAACTCGAAGCCTTGCGCCATATGGCCGAAATGGTCCGCTAGCGCTGTATCTGTTTTTTATCCCTGATCCTTACATTAAAGTTGAAGAAAACGTTATTTCTGGCTTAACCTTGGCGCCTGATAGTGCTATACCACTATCAGGAAAGTAATAACAAAAACGGCAGCATCTGATGAAAATCAAAATCTTAATGGTTATGGCGCTTTTGATAAGCGTTGCTTTTGTCACGGTTTCTTATGCGCAGGCGTCGTCTGGCCCCGAAGTTCAAAGCAATGCTGCGGCGCCGTCTGAAACGTTGTCGGCTGATCAAGCTGAAGGTGCAGAATCAGGTGCTATTGTCGGGGCGGCCAAAAACTGGCAAATGGGGCCTATAGAGGGCGTGACACCCGTTAGTCATGAAATGAACAGTTTTCACCATATGCTGATGTGGATCGTAACGGCGATCTGTATTTTTGTATTGGCGCTGCTTTTGATTGTTGTGTTTAAGTTTAACAGCAAGAAAAATCCGGTGCCTTCAAAATTTACCCATAATACCAAGCTTGAAATCGTCTGGACGCTTGTGCCGGTCATTATTCTGGTGTTTATTATTGTACCGTCTATGCGGTTGCTTTATCTCACCGACCAGGTGGCAGATGCAGAAATGACGATTGTCGCCACCGGTTATCAATGGTACTGGGGCTATGAGTATCCCGATCATGGCGGCTTTTCTTTTAACAGCTATATGATCCCGGATGATGAAATCCAGCCCGGGCAGAAACGCCTTCTGGAAACGGATAATCGGGTCGTCGTTCCGGTCGATACAACAGTTCGCCTTCAGGTTACGGCGGGTGATGTTTTGCATTCGTTTGCCGTGCCGGCGCTGGGTATTAAGATTGATGCGATCCCGCATCAGTTGAACGAAACCTGGTTTAACATTGATAAAGAAGGCGTTTATTACGGGCAGTGTTCCGAGTTGTGCGGTAGAGACCATGCATTTATGCCGATCACAATTGAAGTCGTATCAAAAGAAGAATTTGAAGCATGGGTCGAGAATGCTCGCGAAGAGTTTTCCGATGCTTCTGACTACACAGAAACTCAATTGGCCTATCTGGGAGAAAAATAATGGCAGATCATAAGCCGGGCTTTTTTACACGCTGGTTTTGTTCAACCAACCATAAGGATATCGGGACGCTCTACCTGTTTTTTGCCTTTTTTGCGGGCTTAATCGGTGCGGCGCTGTCCGTTGTTATGCGGATGGAATTGCAGGCCCCGGGTATGCAATATTTTACAGATGGCCAGATGTGGAATGTCTTTATTACCGCCCATGGCCTGATTATGGTCTTTTTCGTCGTCATGCCGGCCTTGATTGGTGGTTTTGGTAACTGGTTTCTGCCGATTATGATCGGTGCGCCGGATATGGCCTTTCCCCGATTGAATAATGTCAGCTTCTGGCTGCTTGTTCCGGCCTTTTTCTTGTTGCTGGCCTCGGTCTTTGTCGGACAGGGTGCCGGTACGGGCTGGACGGTCTACCCGCCATTATCAGGTGGTGGCGCGGAAGGGCACCCAAATGCTTCGGTTGATCTGGCCATTTTTGCCCTTCACCTTGCCGGGGCCTCCTCGATTCTGGGCGCGGCCAACTTTATTACAACCATCTTTAATATGCGCGCCCCGGGTATGACGCTGCATAAAATGCCGCTGTTTGGCTGGGGTATGCTGGTCACAGCCTTCTTGCTGGTTCTGGCAGTGCCGGTTCTGGGTGGCGCGATTACCATGTTGCTGACAGACCGTAATTTTGGCACGGATTTCTTCCGTCCTGAAGGCGGCGGGGATCCGGTGCTCTATCAGCATCTGTTCTGGTTCTTTGGCCACCCCGAGGTTTACATTATGATTTTGCCGGCTTTTGGTATTATTTCGCATATTGTATCAACCTTCTCCAAAAAACCGATTTTTGGCTATCTGGGCATGGCCTATGCGATGGTCGCCATTGGCGTGGTCGGTTTTGTCGTCTGGGCGCATCACATGTATACGGTTGGTATGGATGTAAATGCCCGTGCCTATTTCACGACAGCAACACTGATTATCGCGGTGCCGACGGGGATTAAAATTTTCTCGTGGATTGCGACGATGTGGGGCGGGTCAATTGAATTTAAAACGCCGATGCTCTGGGCTATGGGGTTTATTTTCCTGTTTACTATTGGCGGGGTGACTGGCGTTATTCTGGCCAATGCCGGGATGGATATTGCCTTGCATGATACCTATTATGTTGTGGCCCATTTCCATTATGTTCTGTCATTGGGCGCGGTCTTTGCGATTTTTGCCGGCTGGTATTACTGGATTGGTAAAATGTCGGGCCGGCAATATCCGGAATGGGCGGGTAAGCTGCATTTCTGGATGACCTTTATTGGTGTCAATGTGACCTTTTTCCCGCAGCACTTCCTGGGGCTTGCCGGTATGCCGCGCCGGATCCCGGATTACAATGATGCGTATCAAGGCTGGAATATGGTTTCATCAATCGGCTCGTATATCAGTGTAGCTTCGGTAGTTCTGTTCCTGTTTATTGCGATCTATACATTATTCGCAGGCCGCCGCGTTGAAGGCAATTACTGGGGTGAGGGCGCAACAACGTTGGAATGGTATTTGTCATCACCACCGCCGTTCCACCAGTTTGAAACGCAACCGGTAATTAAATAATGGCTTTTGATTCGGCGCTGACATATGACTTTGCCGGTATGCGGGCAGAAACTGTTTCCTCCGCGGCAACGGTGCGTGATTTTATCGCGCTGCTCAAACCGCGGGTGATGACGCTGGTTGTCTTTACGGCCATAGCAGGGCTGATGGTGGCGCCGGGGAATTTGCATCCGTTTCTGGCACTGGTGGCAATCTTTTGTATTGCGATCGGATCAGGGGCGGCCGGTGCCATTAATATGTGGTATGAACAGGATATCGACGCGATTATGAGCCGGACCAAAACCCGGCCCTTACCCGCAGGCCGGATACAGTCCGATGATGCGCTGGCTTTTGGCATCGTTTTGACTGTGCTTTCGGTCATGCTGATGGGGCTGGCGCTGAACTGGCTGGCAGCCGGGCTTTTGGCCTTTGCGTCTTTCTTTTACATTTTTGTCTATACGGTTTGGCTGAAACGCCGGACACCGCAGAATATTGTCATTGGCGGTGCGGCAGGCGCTTTCCCGCCTATGATCGGCTGGACTGCTGTGACGGGCAGTCTGGATGTTTTGCCTGTCGTGCTGTTTGCGATTATTTTCTTTTGGACGCCACCGCATTTCTGGGCGCTCGCGCTTTATAAAAACACAGATTATAAAAAAGCCAAAATCCCGATGCTGCCGGTTATTGCGGGGCTGCGCCGGACCAAAGTTGAAATGCTGCTCTATACGCTTGTTCTGACTCCGATCTGTGTGCTGCCGTATGCTATGGGGAATATGGGGCTTGTCTATCTGATGGGCGCCGTTGCGCTTAACCTTGGTTTTATCCTGTGTGCCTTGCGCGTCTTGTATCGGGAAGATATGCGTCCGGCAAAATCAATGTTCGGCTATTCGATTTTTTATCTTTTTGCCCTATTTTCACTGGTAATCATTGATGGAGCGATCTATGCCGCTAACTGATCTACATAAAAAAAGACGTGTTAAGAACTTTGCGGTTCTGGGCGCTTTGGTGGTTTTCATGATTATTCTTTTTGTGATCACCCTTATCCGCATCAGCCCTGATGGTGCCGCAGGATAACGCAAATGGACAAGGACAAGCTTGAAAAGATCGAGGCCCGCAATAAAAAGACCGTGCTGACCGTTTTTGGCGCTGTTGTGGCAATGGTTTTGCTGTCTTATGCTTCTGTTCCTTTATATGATTTATTTTGCCGGGTGACCGGTTTTGGCGGTACGACCGGTACGGGCGTGGCTGAGGCCAGAGATACCCTTGATCGTGAGATGACGGTTCGTTTCCGGACAACGACTTCGGATGATATGCCTTGGAACTTCCGGGCTGAAACAGATAAAATGACCCTGAATGTCGGCGCAGATGGTTTTATAAACTTTATTGCTCATAATCCAACGCAAAAGCCCATCACCGGCACGGCAATTTACAATGTTACACCGCTGAAAGCGGGAAGATATTTCAAAAAAATTCAATGTTTCTGTTTTGAAGAACAGATCCTGACCCCGGGCCAATCGGTAAATATGCCGGTATTATTCTATGTCGATCCAAAAATTGCTGAAGATGCCAATCTTAGGGATGTCAAAACGATCACGTTATCGTATACTTTCTTTCGAAAAGATTCTGAAGCATTGGAAAATGCCATAGAGGCACCTGAAGATATTAGTGGCTAAACATTAAATAAAAGGTAGAACATGACACTTCAACAAGCTGATACTTACGATCTGGAGAACGGACCCAAGCATCCTTATCATTTGGTCGATCCCAGCCCCTGGCCTTTGTTGTCAGCGTTTGCGGGCGGTCTTTTGGCTGTTGGTGCTGTTCTGTATATGCATGATGTTGAAATTCTGGGCGTTGCCGTTGGTCTGAAAGGCGTTATTATCGGCCTGCTGGCGGTTCTGGCCTGCATGTTCTTTTGGTGGAAAGATGTCATTCGTGAAGCCGTCGTTGAAAAAGCGCATAGTAACGTGGCCAAAATAGGCCTGCGTTACGGGATGATTTTGTT
>JBNJDW010000064.1:0-9294 GCA_051745265.1 Pseudomonadota bacterium | reverse complement strand
AGAAAGCTCGTGCGCTTGCGGTAACCCATATAACCCAGAATGGCCATTACGATCAGCGGATTACCGATAAGTACAAACAGAGAGAATATCAGCGCCGGCCCCAACTGATTGCCAAGCATGCTCAGGTCAAGCTGTGTGCCAAGGGCGATAAAGAAAAACAGTAACAGAAAATCCCGCAGCGAGGACAGCCGCGCAACAATGGCTTCGCGAAAAGGCGTTGACGCCAGTGAGACCCCGGCCAGCAACCCGCCTAGCTCTTTGCTGAAACCGAAATGATCACCAAGTGAGGCCAGAAAGGCGGCCCAGCCAAGGGCAAAGATAATCATCAATTCAGAAGAGTGAGCAACACGGGTCATAATCGGCGTTGCCGCATAGCGCATGAACAGACCGACCAGAGCCAACATAATCAGGCCGTAGAAAAAGACCTGTGCAATTTGCAGGATAACACCGTTTTCGCCGCTGGCCTCTGCGCCAACCCCGACCGCTGACAGAACAATCATGGCAAGGACAACGACAATATCCTGAACGATCAGAAAGCCCAAGGCAATACGGCCATGCAGGTCATTGACTTCGTGCTTATCGGAAAGCAGCTTAATAATGATAATTGTACTGGAAAAGGTCAGGGCAACGGCAACATAAATCGAAGTCACAAGATCAAAGCCCAGCGCCAGACCTATGGCAAACCCGAATATCGAGGTAAACAGAACCTGCCCCAGCCCCGTTGCCAGTGATACCGCGCCAAGGGTCCGGACAAGTTTTAAGTCCAGCTTCAGCCCGACCAGAAATAACAGAACGGCAATGCCAAGTTCGGCCAGTAATTCGATGCTTTCACGATTCTCAATAACCCCCAGAGCGGAAGGCCCCGCCAGCACGCCAACAGCAATGAAGCTGACAATCATCGGCTGGCGCAGTAATAGCCCCAGAAAGCCTGCAATGGCCGCCAGCATCAGTAATGCTGTCAGTTCGTAAAAAGGAGACGCATGTAGAAAGTTCAGGTCAGGCATCTGTAATCTTCCGTTTTCTCTGGTATACGGTGCGGATATTATATTCTGTACCCATAGTAAAAGACTGTTATCTGAAAGCAAGGGACTCATGCTTTGAATTTATAATTCGGGCTTTAATATGGATCTAACGAAAGAAAGCATGAAAAATTCCCATTGTGATGTATTCACGCCGGATTATTTCTGCTTATACTGTGATGAATGAATACATTAACTGAAAAATACCGCAAAATCTGCGCCGCACATGGCTGGACGGAAGACCCTGATCAGGTCCGGGCCTTTGATCGTCTGTATAGTCTGCATAAACAGCTTAAGAAACCTGCCGCGCCACAAAGCTGGGCCGCCCGTATTTTTGGTATGGACAAAAAGAATGAACAGACAGCCTGCCAAGGCGTCTATATGTATGGCGGTGTCGGGCGCGGTAAAACATTTGTCATGGATTTGTTTTATGACTTTACCGATACGCCGCAGAAAAAGCGGCAGCACTTTAATGAATTCATGCTCGATATTCACACCCGTTTGCATAAACGCCGCCAATCCGGCAGCACACGGCGGATTGATGCCGATCTTTTAACAGTGGCGGAAGATATCGCCGCCGAAACCCGACTGCTGTGCTTTGATGAATTATTTGTTGAGGATGTCGCCGATGCCATGCTGTTGGGGCGGTTGTTCCGGGCCTTGTTCGATGCCGGGGTGCATGTGGTTATGACCTCTAACATTTCGCCTGATGACCTGTATGAAAAGGGCTTACAGCGGGAACGGTTTTTGCCGTTTATTACTTTGTTGCACCGGAAGATGGAGATCATTGCTTTTGAAGGTCAGAAAGACTACCGCGGCGATGCGCTCCGCGATCAAAAGAAATATATCTGGCCCGATGATGCAACAGCCCGGGCCGATATGAAGGCTTTGTTTGACCGCCTGACCGACAATGCCGATCCAACCGCCTGTGTTTTGCCGGTGCGGGGACGTGAAATCACACTTCCGGTCACGGCCAATGATGTGGCCATGAGCGATTTTGATACGCTGTGCGGCGCGGCGCTGGGGGCGGAAGATTATCTGGCGCTGGCCAAAGCCTTTCCGGTTTTACTGATCACGGGTGTACCACAATTAAATGATGAAAAACGTAACGAAACCCGGCGTTTTATGACGCTGATTGATATGCTCTACGAAAAAGAAATCCGCCTGTTCCTGAGCGCGGCTGTGCCCGTGAGCGATCTTTATACCGGAAAGCAGTATCAACAGGCCTTCGAGCGCACTCGCAGCCGGTTGATAGAAATGCAGTCACCGGATTATCCCTGAAAATTGATAGAAAGTCTGATCCTGGAAAGGACTTTAGATTTTAAAGGTTTATTGACCACTGTATGACATAATATCTACAGTATCGAAAGGGTTGGGGCATATTATGCGTTTTTTCAGGAATCTGTTTTCTTCAGGTCAGGGCAAAAGCAAAAAGAACACGAAAAGTACGAGTAAAAAGCGCTACGAAAAAGAAAAGAAAATCGTCGCCACCAGTAATCTTGATAAAAAACGCAAAATTGCTGCCAGTTCTAAGTCGCATCCCGAAATTCTGTATTATCTGGCCGCGGATAAAGATGTAGAAATCCGCCGCTCTGTGGCCCGTAATAATAAAACACCGCTCCAGGCCAGTGATGTTTTGGTCCGTGATAAGGATGAGGATGTCCGTTTACTGCTGGCCGAACGGCTGGTGCGCTTATTGCCCGATCTTGCCGAAGATATGCAAAGCCAGCTTTACGCCTTTGCCGTCAAGGCGCTGGGCACGCTGGCCCGTGACGAAGTCGACCGTATACGGGCGTCACTGTCAAGCGCGCTTAAGGATCATGCCTTTGCCCCGCCATCGGTGATAAAACAGCTCGCCAAAGATATCGAACGGGAAGTGTCAGAACCTATTTTACGCCATTGTACCAAATTGTCAGACGAGGATCTGATCGAAATCATCAGCCATCATCCCGCTGAGTGGGCGGTAGAAGCGGTCAGCAAGCGCCGTAATCTCAGCGAGGATGCGACGGAAAAATTGATTGATACCGTGGATGAAAAGCAAGGCCGGGTCTTGCTGGAAAATGGCAATATTAAGTTTAGCCGGGTTTTGCTGGAGAAAATTATCGAAAAATCGCGCGCCTATCTCAGCTGGCAGGAACCGGTGGCGCTGCGGCCTGAGCTGTCTTACGATCTGGCCCAGCAGTTGGTCGGCTTTGCGCAGGATGCCGTGATCAATGTGCTGGCAAATCGCAAGGATTTTGATAAACAGACCGCAGATGAAATTGCCGATATGGTGCGCAGACGCGCTGAATTTGCCGCCACGGATAATCCGTTTGAAACGCTGGAGCAAAAAGTCAACCGCTATGCCGCAGAAGGCAAGCTGAATACGACAACGCTTATGGATGCGCTGGCCTGGCAGGAGGAAGGTTTTGTCAAACTGGCCATCGCCCGTCTTGCCGGGGTGCATCAGTTGATTGTCGAGAAAATTTTTGCCAGCCAGTCGGCAAAATCCATTGTCTCTTTGTGTTGGCATGCCGGTCTGTCGATGCGTTTGGCCGTTGAATTGCAGAAAACCATGGGCCGGGTGCCGATCAGCGGCCTGATCTATGCCAAATCCGGCATTGATTATCCCTTGCCGGAGGCTGATATGATCTGGCAGCTCGAGTTTTTCGGTATTGAGGTTAACCCGCCTGCCGGTGAAACACCGGTGTCTCAAAACGCAGCGAAATCCTAAAAAAGCCTGATTTGGCCCTACCATAATGTCCTAACTGTGATAATCTGTTTCGCGTAGAGTAATTGACTCAAAACGTAGAAATGAAAGGGGGCCCGTTATGGCTCGTAGTAAAATTGCATTGGTTGGGGCTGGACAAATCGGCGGCACGCTCGCCATGCTGTCCGGATTAAAAGAACTGGGTGATGTCGCCCTGGTCGATATTGCCGAAGGCGTACCGCAGGGTAAAGCGCTGGATCTGGCCGAATCCACCCCGGTCGAAGGATTTGATGGTGCTTTTAAAGGCAGCAATGACTATGATGTGATCGAAGGCGCCGATGTTGTCATCGTCACCGCCGGTATCCCGCGTAAACCGGGGATGAGCCGTGATGACCTGATCGGTATTAATACCGGGGTCATGCAGTCGGTCGGCGAAAATATCAAAAAATATGCACCGGATGCTTTTGTGATCGTGATTACCAACCCGCTTGATGTCATGGTCGGTATCATGCAGGAGGTTACCGGATTTGATCCGAAAAAAGTTGTCGGCATGGCCGGCGTGCTTGATTCTGCCCGTTTCCGTTATTTCCTCGCCGAAGAATTCAATGTGTCTGTCGAAGACGTCACCGCCTTTGTTCTGGGTGGTCATGGCGATACGATGGTGCCATTGGTGCGTTATTCAACGGTGGCCGGTATCCCGCTGCCTGATCTGGTTGATATGGGCTGGACGACACAGGAGAAACTGGATGCCATTGTTGATCGCACCCGTAAGGGCGGGGCCGAGATTGTCGGTCTGCTGAAAACCGGATCGGCCTTTTACGCCCCGGCTTCCAGCGCGATTTCGATGGCCGAAAGCTATCTGCGCGATAAAAAACGGGTTCTGCCCTGCGCTGCGTACCTTAAGGGTGAATACGGCGTTGATGGCCTGTATATCGGCGTTCCGGTTGTGCTGGGTAAAGACGGTGTTGAACGCATTGTCGAAGTCTCTTTCAGCGCCGAAGAACAGAAGGATTTTGATGCCTCTGTCGCCGCCGTTAAAAAGTTGAAAGAAGAAACCGAAAAACTGCGTCAGAACGCAGCGTAAGCATTGAGGTTAAAGAATAAAAAAGGCGCCCGATTAGATATGGGGCGCCTTTTTTTATGGTCTTATTTTTATTATATCGCAGGTCTTGCCCGATACCCAGCTGGCAGCACCAGCGCATGGGTCGGGGTTTTCATTAAGACCTGATCACGGCCAAAGTTTTGATTGGCGGCATCCGACAATGTTGACAGATCCAGAATACCACTTGGTTTTTCGCGGGGCTCAGGCGTTTTCGTTTCCGGCGTCTGCGTTTCGGGTGCAGGCGGCAGCTGGCGCAGCACTTCGTCTTTTACCGTATCGTGAACAGCTGCATAACCCGCGCAGGCGCCACCAATGATACCGGTTAAAAAGGTGCCGATATACACACTGTTGGCGCGCTTTGGATTGCCTTTAGACAGTTTATCGCTGACTGTCTCAGCGGCCATCATACCCAGAGCGCCACCGCCCATGCCGCCTAAAACCATGGCTGTAAGTGTTGAAAAGCCGATCACAGCAGCACCAATGACCCCCTTAAGACCAGCGTTAACAAGCGCAGGGGTCTTGCCAAAAGTTATTGCGCTGTATGCGGCCGGGTATAAAACGGTGGTGCCTTTTAAAAACCTACGCCATTTTTTGGGTTCAGGTTTGTTATCAGGGGTCTGTTTGTCTGTCATAAGAATCGATCCGTATTCTGTGGTGAAAGCTGGAGTATTATGGATAATAAATGAAAAGTCAAGTTTTTTAATATTTTCCCTTCAATTCTTGCTTCAATGCGGATTCTTGGTATGATCATGGAAATGTCTAGAATCGGCTTGAATATGCAGGCTGGCAAATTCACAAAAACGGAACGGTAAAATGAATATACATGAGTATCAGGGTAAAGAATTACTGAAAGCGTGCGGCATACCTGTCCTTGACGGCGGCGTTGCCTATACGCCGGATGAGGCTGTTGAAGTCGCCAAAGGGCTGGACAGCAAGGTTTATGTCGTCAAGGCACAGATCCATGCCGGTGGCCGTGGTAAAGGCGGCGGGGTCAAGCTTGCCAAATCACTGGACGAAGTGCGCGAGATTTCGGATGAAATCCTCGGCATGCAGCTCAAAACACCGCAAACCCGGCCTGAAGGTCAGGAAGTCAAACGCGTTTATATCGAGCAGGGCTGTGATATCGACCGTGAACTCTATCTGGGTATGCTGGTTGACCGGGCGACCTCGAAAGTGACCATCATGGCCTCGACCGAAGGCGGGATGGAAATTGAGGAAGTTGCTGAACACTCCCCTGAAAAAATTCTCAAAGTCACTGTTGATCCGGCCACGGGCATTCTACCGTTCCATGCCCGTAAACTGGCCTTTGGTCTGGGGCTTGAAAAAGATCAGGTTAAAAATGCCATTAAGGTTATTATCAAGATGTATAATGCCTTTGTTGATCTGGATTGTTCGATCGTTGAAATCAATCCGCTGGTGGTCACCAAAACCGGTGATGTCCTGCCGCTGGATGCCAAAATCAATTTTGATGAAAACGCATTATTCCGTCATAAAGATATCGAAGAGCTGCGTGACGAAGACGAAGAAGATCCGGCAGAGCGCAAAGCCAATGATCTTGGCCTGTCCTATGTCAAGCTTGACGGTAATATCGGCTGTATGGTCAATGGCGCCGGGCTGGCGATGGCGACCATGGATATTATCAAGCTGAGCGGCGGCGAGCCTGCCAACTTCCTTGATGTCGGCGGCGGGGCCAATAAAGAAAAAGTCACGGCGGCGTTTAAACTGATTATGACAGACCCCAATGTCGAAGGCATTCTGGTCAATATCTTTGGCGGCATCATGCGTTGTGATGTCATTGCCGAGGGTGTGATTGCCGCAACGCGGGAAATGGGGCTGACCATTCCGCTGGTGGTTCGTCTGGAAGGCACCAATGTTGATAAGGGTAAGGAAATTCTTGCCAAATCAGGACTGAATATTATTCCGGCCGATAATCTGGCCGATGCGGCCAGCAAGATTGTTGATGCCGCTAAACGGGAGGCAGCGTAACATGTCAGTATTAGTAGATCAGAATACCAAAGTAATTTGTCAGGGCTTTACCGGCGCGAACGGTACTTTCCATTCAGAGCAGGCAATCGCCTATGGCACCAAAATGGTCGGTGGTGTCACACCGGGTAAAGGCGGGGTCGATCATCTCGGCCTGCCGGTTTTTGATACTGTCGGCGAAGCGGTCGAGCGGACCGGTGCCAGCGCCACCGTCATTTACGTGCCGCCGCCCTTTGCGGCTGATGCGATTGTCGAGGCAATTGATGCTGAAATGGATCTGGTTGTCTGCATTACCGAGGGCATTCCGGTGCTGGATATGGTCAAAGTCAAACGGGCCCTGTCCGGGACCAAAACCCGCCTGATCGGCCCGAACTGCCCGGGTGTTATCACGCCGGGTGAATGCAAAATCGGTATTATGCCGGGCCATATCCATAAACGGGGTAAGGTCGGGATTGTCTCCCGCTCCGGCACATTGACGTATGAGGCGGTTGCCCAGACCACCGCCAATGGTTTTGGTCAGTCGACCTGTATCGGTATCGGCGGCGATCCTGTCAATGGCACCAACTTTATTGATGCGCTTGAACTGTTCCTTGATGATGACGAAACAGAAGGCATCCTGATGATCGGTGAAATCGGCGGCTCTGCCGAGGAAGAAGCCGCAGAATTCTTCAAATCGCAAAAATCAAAGAAACCGATTGCCGGCTTTATTGCAGGCGTCACCGCACCTCCGGGTCGTCGCATGGGCCATGCCGGTGCTGTGATCTCTGGCGGCAAAGGCGGGGCTGGCGATAAAATCGAAGCCATGCAGTCAGCAGGCTTTGTCATGTCGGATTCTCCGGCAGGGCTGGGCGATGCGATTAAAAAGGCCATGGCCGCCTAAGACGTATTGAAGGCTGTTGGAGGGGCATAACCATGTTTTCACCATCCAAAAAAGTCGATAATGTCGATTACGTCAATCGTCAGGGTGAACCTGTAGACGCGCCTGAAGATGCCGTATTTAAACATCGGGTCGGGGCTTTTGTCATTTGTATGGCAAAAGACCGCATCCTGATGTTAAAACCAAAAGACGGGCAGGGCCTGTGGGAACTGCCCGGCGGTGGTCTGGATGACGGTGAAAGCCCTAAGCAAGCTGTTCTGCGTGAAACCTATGAAGAAACCGGTTTTGATCTGTCAAACTGCGATCTGAAACGCATTCACGAGCAACAGGTCTATCAGCATGTCGCTGAACAGGATTGTTTTTGGAATTATGATCAGATTTATTTTCTGATGACCGGTGATGATCTGGAGAATTGTGCCTTTTCAGGGCCCAGAGAAACACCGGAACAGGGCCAGATGGCCTGGATATCAAAAGAGGAACTGCAAAACCTGCCGATGAAAAATACAACGGCCAAGGCGATGCATGATCTTGGTTATATCGACAAAGCGCAACAGCCGACGGGCAAACCGCATCAGAAAAAGAAATCCGGCCCTAAGTTCTGAGCCGTCAGCAGGGGTAAAATTTCATGTTGCGAGTATCAAACAAACAAAGCGAAGAATATGTGAACCGTCAGGGGCAAGTCATTCTGCCCGGCCCCGATGACCGGTTTTTCGACCGCAGCGGCGCTTTTGTCATTTGCCGCGCCGAAGACCGCGTTCTCAGTATCAAAGCCATAGATGGCGAAGGGCTGTGGGAACTGCCCGGCGGCGGCGTTGATGACGGCGAAAGCCCGGAAGACGCGGTTTTGCGCGAAACCTATGAAGAAACCGGATTTGATTTATCGGCAGACTATCTGCGCCATTTGCACAGTCAAAAAGCCTATCTGCATGTCGCCGGCCGGGGGTTTTGGAATTACCAGCAGAATTTCTTCCTGATTGATGATCCGGCCTTGTCAGATCATATGTTCGACGGCATCAAAACCTCACCGGAGGAGGGTGAAATGGCCTGGGTGCATATTGATGAGATGAAGGATCTGCGTTACAAGCATTTTGTTGATCGGGCGCTGCGGATCCTCGGCTTTCTAGAGGCAAAGGACAGAATCGAGCATGTCTGAGCCTGATCGTGATTCCGCACAACATTTTGTCGATTTTAAAGGCGATATCATCAGCCCGCCAGCAGATAGCGTTATTACATCCCGCACCGGTGTTTTTGCGCTCTGTATCTGTCAGGGGGCCGTGCTGCTGATCAAGGAAAAAGATTATGATCAACGCTGGGAACTGCCCGGCGGCGGTGTTGATCCGGGGGAGGATTTTCAAACGGCCCTGCGCCGTGAAATATATGAAGAATCCGGGCTTGATATACCACTTAATATAAAGGCAGATCAGCCCGATTATTACCAGAAAGTCAATTTCTACGCCTGTGATCTTGGTGAATTCTGGAACTATGATCAGTATTATTTTAGGCTTGCAGACTCGATGTTAAGAGCGCATGTTTTCGAAGGTGTAAAAACCTCTCCCGAAGGGGGCAAAACCCAATGGCTTTCACTGTCCCAAATCAGGAACCTGGGCATGATTTTATGGGAAAC
>JBNJDW010000063.1:0-9423 GCA_051745265.1 Pseudomonadota bacterium | reverse complement strand
TGGAGCAGCAAAATCCTAAGCGCTGTGGCCATCTGGATAACAAGGTCATCGTTCCGGTTGAGGAAATGACCCGCAAAATCAAGGCGGCGGCAGATGCCCGCCGTGATCAGGATTTTGTCTTGATTGCCAGAACGGATGCCAAAGCCTCGGAAGGGATGGAGGCCGCGATCAACCGGGCCAAAGCCTATATCGATGCCGGTGCCGATATGATCTTCCCCGAGGCGCTGCATAATCAGGGTGAATTTGAAACCTTCCGCAAAGCCATTGATGCGCCGCTGCTGGCCAATATGACTGAATTTGGCAAAACGGATCTGTTGACGACAAAGCAACTGTCTGACCTTGGCTATAATCTGGTGATTTATCCGGTGACAACGCTGCGGATTGCCATGGGCGCTGTGGCCTCTGGCTTGAAACAGATTAAGGCCGAAGGCACGCAGGAAAGCCTGCTTCCGGCCATGCAGACGCGTAAGGCGCTCTACGAATTGCTGCGCTATGAAGACTATAATGATTATGATCAGGGGATCTATAATTTTAAATTGTCATAAAGAGGGCTTGCGCCAGTTAACGTAACGGGTTATCATAATGTTAATGAAATGCTGCCATACTATGGGCAAAGGAACTGAGAGAAGTAAGGCTAAATGAGAGACGGGTTTTTCGAAAAACATCAAACAACGGCACCGCGCCGGGAATTTAACGATAAATCCCTGCAGCGGTTAAAAGAAGCTGTTAACGCTTTGCCGGGTCTTGAGGACTCTCTGAACGCCAATAATCTTAATTTTCAGGATATGAAAGAAATACATGTGTTTGGTTATGGCAGTCTGCCTGACCAGCCGCATTATCCGCCTGATGAAATCTCTGAAGCCTATCTTTGGGGCTATAGCCGTGATTTATGTTGTAAAAGCTCCCGTTCAGGTACACGTAAATTCAACGGTCTGACGCTTGGGCTTGACAGCAATCCGGATGGGATTGTGCCGGGAGCGATTTTGACCTACCGGACGACAACCGCCGAACAGCTGTGCGAAATGCTGGAAGCCTTTGCCGAGCGCGAAGTGGTCAAGGAAATGCCGATCTATAAATTTTCCATGGTTGAAATTGAAAAACAGGATGGCAGTAAAGCTATGGCGCTGACCTGCGTTGCTGATAAGAATAGCCATGGTTATGTCGGTGATGGATTGTCCTTGCTGGAAAAAAAGCGTCTGAATACCAGTCAGCAGGAGGAGCTGACCCTGCGCCGTAAAGGTAAAATCATTGCCGAGGCGAATGGTTTCTTGCCGAAATCGGGTAAACATACAACATCAAAAAGTTATTTTGACCGTTTTGTGCGCTTTCCTTTGCAAAATAATCTGATATCGCTTGATCAGCAGGATATGGCGCAAATGTCGGAAGCAGAGAAAAAACGCCATCTGGCGCTTTATAAAGAACAGCAACGCATGCTAAAGCTGGCCGATATGGTCGATCATTATCGCGGTCGGCTGCACGAAGACATGCCGGCTGTTGCCGATCTTCTGGAAGAAGCGGAAGCCGAACAAATGAAAACCTGGCGCGCCAAACGGGCCGAGGCTCATAAAGTTCGCCGTCCACCGACCCCGCGTTCCCCCCGTTAAAACATCTAGACACTGTATCTTTGCGCCTCTATCATGGTTCTTATAATCATATGAGGAGTGCTAAAAATGACTGAGATTCACAAGGGTCTAGCCGGTGTGGTCGTGGATGAAACAAAGATTTCCACAATCAATGTCGAACAAGCAACACTGTCCTACCGCGGTTATCCGGTACAGGAACTGGCCAAAGAATGCCGGTTTGAAGAAGTCGCCTATCTGCTGTGGCATGGCGAATTGCCAGACCAGCATCAACTGGCCACTCTGGAGAAGGCAGAACGCAATGCCCGCTATCTGTCGCCGGAGCTGATTGATGTTCTGAAAAAAATGCCGACATCCGCCCATCCCATGGATGTGCTGAGAACGGCGATCAGTTTTCTGGGCGCGCAGGACCCTGCCTGGGATGACAGCACGCCTGAAGGACTGATTGAAAAATCTATCAAAATGATGGCCAAAATCCCATCCATTATTGCCGCTGACCACCGTATCCGTAGCGGACAGGACCTGATTGCCCCGCGTGATGATTTGTCGATGGCTGAAAATTTCTTTCATATGTATTTTGATGAAATTCCAGCGGCTGAAGTGGTTAAGGCCTTTGATGCCTCTTTGACCTTTTATGCGGAACATAGCTTTAACGCCTCGACCTTTACGGCGCGGACGATCGTCTCGTCCTTGTCCGATATTTACAGCGGCGTGACCGGGGCGATTGGTTCCCTGAAAGGCCCGCTGCATGGCGGCGCGAATGAAGCCGTGATGGATGTTTTCCTGCAGATTGAAAGCCCTGATAAGGCCGAAGCCTGGTTGCGTGAGGCTATTGCCCAGAAAAAGCTGGTGATGGGCTTTGGTCACCGGGTCTATAAAAACGGTGACAGCCGCGTGCCGTATATGACCGAAGTCTTTAAAGACATTTCCGGACATCTTGATGGCCAGAAATGGGTCGAGATTGCTGAAATCCTCGAAAATATCATGGTCAATGAAAAGGGGATTTACCCCAATCTCGATTTTCCGGTCGGGCCGACCTATTATATGATGGGCTTTGATATCCCAAGCTTTACGCCGATTTTCGTTATGAGCCGTATTACCGGCTGGACCGCACATATTATGGAGCAATTGTCGTCCAATAAGCTGGTCCGTCCGCTCAGTGATTATACAGGACCCGAACAGCGCAGCGTTAAACCGCTGTTAGAACGGGCGGCCTAGTATCAACAGTTTTCGTAAATTCAACTGGCCTGATTGGCCGGGATTTGCTATAACTATGAAAGCAATCATAAGCATTACGGGTTTACCATGTCAGAGTCCCTTAAAATAGGCGTTGCAGGTTTAGGTACTGTCGGCGCATCCGTCGTTCGTATCCTGCAAAAAGATGGTAAAATGCTGGCCGATAAAACCGGCCGCGCGGTTGAGATTGTCTCTGTGGCTGCCCGGGATAAGAATAAAGATCGCGGTTTTGATGGCACAGTCCTGAACTGGTGTGATGATGTACTGGATATGGCCGAGGACAGCCGCCTTGACGTTATTATCGAATTGGTCGGCGGGGCTGACGGTATTGCCTTTGATCTGGTCAAAAAGGCCCTGTCAAATGGCATATCGGTGATTACCGCCAATAAGGCGCTGATGGCCCATCATGGTGCAGAGCTGGCCGTACTTGCCGAAAAGCATAATGTTGAACTGCGTTATGAAGCGGCCATTGCCGGTGCCATTCCGGTTGTGAAAGCGATCCGCGAAGGATTGACAGCCAATACGATTTCCAGCGTTTACGGTATTTTAAACGGGACCAGCAATTATATCCTGACAGAAATGCGTGAAACCGGCGGCAGCTTTGACGATATTCTGAAAGTCGCTCAGGATAAAGGCTATGCCGAGGCGGATCCCGGATTTGATATTGATGGTGTCGATGCCGGTCATAAAATTGCTCTGTTGGCGGCGCTTGCCTTTGATATGGCGCCTGATTTTGAACACATTAAAATCCGCGGCATTCGTAATATCACGCAAACCGATATTGCCTATGCCGAAGAACTGGGCTTTCGGATCAAATTGCTGGGCGTTGCCCGCCAGACCGCGCTTGGTATTGAGCAATCTGTCGAACCTTGCCTGATTGCCATGGACCGGCCCATGGCGGCGATTGATGGCAGTTTGAATGCGGTCTATACCGAAAGCAATTATGCCAATGAAACCCTGATCGTCGGACGCGGGGCCGGCGGTGATGAAACGGCCTCTGCCGTTTTGTCCGATCTGGCCGATATTCTGCGCGGGAACCGCTTGCCTGTTTTTGGCGTTGGTGCCAGTCAGTTACGGGATGTCCGGTTCGCTGATATGGAGGAACGCTGTGTTCCTATTTATGTACGTATGATTGTTGAAGATAAATCCGGTGTTCTGGCCGATTTGACCTCTATCCTTCGCGACTTGAATATATCTGTTAAGTCAGCGCTCCAACATTCTGAAATCAAAGAAGGACTCGTTCCGATGATCTTGACGCTTCACCGCGCCAAAGCTTCAGACCTGAACGAAGCCCTTAATCGTATTGAAAAGCTTGAATCCGTAAAGGGAACGCCGTTTACCATGCGGATCATTGAACAAGGAGACTAATGATGACGATGCCCGCCCAGAATCTACCGCTAGACGAAAAATCATTTGCCCGCGTGCCTGCTGTTATGGACCGGAACCTCGCGCTTGAGGTTGTCCGGGTCACAGAGGCCGCCGCGCTTGCAGCTTCCCTCCAGATGGGGCGCGGTGATGAAAAAGCCGCCGATCAGGCCGCGGTGGATGCTATGCGCTCGACCCTGAACAGCCTGTCGATTGACGGCACTGTTGTGATTGGCGAAGGCGAACGTGACGAAGCGCCGATGCTGTTTATCGGTGAAAAGGTCGGCGCCGGTGAGGGGCCGGAAGTTGATATCGCCCTTGACCCATTGGAAGGCACAACCATTACCGCAAAAGGCGGCCATAATGCTTTGGCGGTTGTGGCGATGGCTGAAAAAGGCGGGTTCTTGCATGCCCCTGATGTCTATATGGATAAAATCGCCGTGGGCGGCAATGTGCCGGACGGTATCGTTGATCTGGATGCAACACCGGCGGAAAATCTGAAAAGTCTCGCCGCATTTAAAGGCGCCGAGATTGCCGAATTGACCGTCTGCATTCTCGATCGTCCCCGGCATGAAGAATTGATTGCCAAAGTTCGTGAGGCAGGCGCGCGGATTACGCTTATTCAGGATGGTGATGTCAGCGGTATTATCGCCACGGCAGAGCCTGAAACCGGTGTTGATATCTATATCGGATCCGGTGGTGCGCCCGAAGGCGTGCTGGCGGCAGCGGCGCTGCGCTGTATTGGCGGGTTTATGCAAGGCCGGTTATTGTTCCGCAATGAAGACGAGCGCGCCAGAGCATCAAAATGGGGCGTTACCGATTTTGATAAGAAATATGATGTCATGGATATGGCCTCGGGCGATGTGATGTTTGCGGCAACCGGGGTGACCAACGGGGCCATGCTGCGCGGTGTGCGCCGTTTTCCACAAGGTGCTGAAACACATTCAATCGTTATGCGTTCCAAAAGCGGAACAGTGCGTCAGGTGACGGCAACCCATAACTTTACCCGTAAAAAAGGCATTTTATGAGTATATTACAAAACGAAGCGGCCGTTCTGGAACGGCTGACCGCAACGGAAAATACAGCCGAAACGCTGTCCGTGTTGGGCAAGCGCTGGACGCTTCAAAAAGCGGATGAGCGGCAGGTGTTGCGCATCTGCCAGGCCTATGATCTGCCGCCTGTTATGGGTGAAATTCTGGTTTCTCGCGGTGTTGATTTTGATGAGGTTGAACAGTTTTTAAATCCATCACTGAAATTACAATTACCCAATCCCAGCGTCCTGAAAGATATGGATAAAGCCGCTGAACGGATCGCCGATGCGGTTATGGCGGGGGATAAGCTGGCCGTCTTTGGGGATTATGACGTTGATGGCGCGACGTCGACCGCCGTATTCAAACGCTTCTTCAAAATGATCGGCCATGATATCCGGATCTATATTCCGGACCGCATAGACGAGGGCTATGGCCCTAATGCGGAAGCGTTTCGGGTTTTGAAGGATGAAGGTGCCAAAGTCTGCCTGACGGTTGATTGCGGTATCACAGCCTTTGAACCGATTGCCGCCGGTACTGAGATGGGCTTGGAGATGATGATCTTTGATCATCACGCTGTCGAAGCCAAATTGCCGGACGCCTATGCCTGTGTGAATGCCAATCGGCTGGATGATGACAGCGGGCTTGGCCATTTGGCGGCGGTCGGTATTGCCTTTCTGGCTTGTGTTGCGGTTAATCGGGCTTTGCGTCAAAAGGGGTATTTCACCGAAAAGTCTATTCCTGAACCGCGCCTGACCCGATTGCTGGATCTGGTTGCCCTGGGCACGGTCTGTGATGTTGTGCCTTTGACCGGGGTTAATCGTGCTTTTGTGGCACAAGGCCTGAAAATTATGGCACTGCGCCAGAATCCGGGGTTGACGACTTTGTGTGATCTTGCCGGTGTCAATGAGCCGCCAAAGTCGTTCCATGCCGGATTTATTCTGGGTCCGCGCATCAATGCCGGTGGACGTGTTGGCCGGGCCTCAACCGGATCGACATTACTGGCGACCGAAGATATGGTCGAAGCCAGCGAGCTTGCCAACAGGCTTAACAGCTATAACAGTGAACGCCGCGATATTGAGGCCGAGGTGCTGGAACAGGCCATCACCCAGATTGAACGCGACGGTCATCAGGATGATTATATGGTGATTGCCAGCGGTGAGGGCTGGCATCCGGGCGTGATCGGTATTGTTGCCAGTCGTCTGAAAGAAAAATATAACAAGCCGGCCGCGGTTATCGGTTTTGATGAACAGGGTGTCGGCAAAGCCTCGGCCCGGTCGGTCAGTCAGGTGGATCTGGGTAATATTATTATTGCCGCCCGGCAAAAGGGTATTTTGCAGGCCGGTGGCGGCCATAAAATGGCGGCAGGCTTTACGGTGATGAAAGATCGCATCGTGGAATTAAAAGATTATATCAACAGCCGCATAGATAAAATGATGGACGGCAAAGCCTTTGCCCCGGAAATGAAGCTGGATGGTGTTATTTCGGTTTCAGGGCTGACATTGCCCTTTGTTAAGCAGGTTGATCAGCTGGCCCCGTTTGGTGCCAATAATCCCGAGCCGCGATTCTCGCTGAATAATGTAAAAATTGCCCGGCCTTCGGTCGTGGGCGAGAATCATATCCGCTGTTACCTGCAGGATGGTGCGGGTGGCCCGTCTGTAACCGGTATTGCCTTTCGGGCAATGGACACACCGCTTGCCGATATTTTACTGAAATCGCGTGACAAGCCTGTAAACCTTGCCGGATACGCCAGTATCAATATGTGGCAGGGCCGCGAAAGCGTTCAATTCCAGATTTTGGATGCGCAACCGGTCTGGTAAGAAAGATATTTTTGACTTTTGTCATTTTTTTCTTGATTTCATCGTGGCAGACAGGTAAAAAGTGGGAACTTACCAACAACGAACTGTCCCGTTCGTCTAGTGGTTTAGGACATCGCCCTTTCACGGCGGCAACACGGGTTCGAATCCCGTACGGGACGCCACTTTTTTCACTATTCACAGATATTTAGGTTCGCACCTTTGTACAGCTTAATTTAATATTCGGCTGTTGAATCTGGGCGGCCTCGTCAGAAGATTTACTTAACGCATTGCCCCGGTTAACAGGTTTTCAGCCTAGCTGCCTTGAGGGCGCGTTATAATAAACAAGGAAACAATGCTGAGGATCAATATTTGAAGGGCCAGTATGGATGATGGTACGCCATATAATATGCTGATAAGCACTGTTATAAATATGAAAGTCAATGCAAAGATCTTGTTCTTTTTACCGATGCTGCCGTTCTTCCTCCAATCATTTATAAGGGGCCCGAAATAAACATGGTTTACAAGCCAGTTGTGTATTTTTTCGGAAGATCGTGCGAAGCAGAAGGCGCTGAGCAATAAAAAGGGGGTTGTCGGCAACAGGGGTAAGGCTACTCCGGCGAAGGCAAGTATTAAGGACAAAATGCCTATGGTCATATACAGAATTCTCATATTAATATGACATACATTTGTTGAATGCGTTGTTCAAGCCACTATCAGTGTTTTAGCACAGAATGCTCCAGATTGAGCGCCCTATTATTCAGGCGCGCCGGATTCTACAGTCAGGGGGCATTGGCATATTCTTTTGCCACATGTCCAGGCTCCCCATATGATACGCCTTAAGTCACCCTAATTGGTGTTACCGTGTTAAAAGCAGCCCGAATGCTCCTTGAAATAAAACTGACGTTTAAAATCTTTTTACTCAGCCTTATCCTTTTTATACAGACAACACAGCTTGGCTTCTTTCTGAAAGGAATAATAGGAATAGTTCCGCGCGGCGATGAAGCCTTCGAGGCCGTTCAGGAATTGTCTTTTTAAAACGTAGAATTTGATAAAGGCAATAGGGCTGCGGCCGACCAGTTTGATCAGGCTGGGTTTTTTACCGGCTTTGAACTTATCCTCTGCCGCAAGGCTGCTATAGAGGTTTTGCTTGGCCAGGATGGCCTCTATTTCCGTGCCCCAGTTATATATTTTGCCATTGGACTCCGCAATTTTGCCGGTCAGTTCTATTTTTTCGTGGACGCTGACGGTGGGGTAATGGCCTTTTTCTTTTCTGAAAAAACGCAGTTTTCGTTGATGTTTGGTCAGCGGATGCGGCTTTTTATAACCCAGCAGGGTTTCGGCGCAATAACAGGTCAGGCCGTCTGCTTTATCCGCCTGCACGGTTTTCTCGATATCTTTGATAAAAGCATCGTCAAATGTTTCATCGGCATCCAGATTTAAAACCCAGTCATTCCGGCATTGGTTTTTGGCAAACTCCTTCTGGGCGGCAAAGCCGAGCCAATCCTGATGCATAAAGCGTACATTGTCATGCTGGCGGGCGATGTCTTCGGTTTTGTCGGTGCTGCCGCAATCAACAATGACGACCTCGTTAAAATCGGACAGCAGGGGTAAAAGCCGGCTGAGGTTCTGTTCTTCATTCTTTGTGATGATGTAAACACTGATGCGCGAAAGGCTCATAATCTGTATCTTCCTTTTGACAGGGCTATATGCCATTGCAGGCGGTTCATGCGTCCGTCACCCGTCAGACGCGGCAGGGTGTAGAGGCTGCCTGCATCCGGGCAAAACGGCTTTTTATGTGTCGTGACCGCACTGGTGAATCCGGCCTGTTTGACCATTTCAATATGATCATCGCCATAGCGCCCGTAGGGATAGGCGAAGGAGAGGCAGGGTTTACCGCTCAGCACTTGTACTTTTTCTTTGGACTGGCTGATTTCCTGATCAGCTGTCTTGGCATCTGTTTTGGTTAAATTGACATGATGCAAAGTATGCGCGCCAAATTCGATCAGGCCGCTATCGGCCATTTCCTGAATTTGGTCGTCTTGTAAAAACGGGATGCCTTGATATTCAGGCGACAGGTAAATGGTCGCTTTGGCGCCATGCTTTTTCAGAACGGGGAAGGCGTGCGTGTAATTGTTATCAAAACCGTCATCAAAGGTGATCAGGGCTGTTTTGGCAAAGCGGGTTTTTCCGGCTTTGATTTCGGCGGCAAGTTCGCTGACGGTTAAAAAACGGTAGCCCTTTTTCACCAGATCGCCGATCTGCCGGTCAAAGTGCGCGGGGTGAATATTCAGCCCGCTTTCGGGCTGATCCGGGTTGACCTCATGATACATGATCAGCCGTGGCGCCTGTTTAGGCGCGCCGGGCAGCCAAAACGTATAACGCCCCAGCACAAAGCCAAGGCCGGCAAGACCGGTG
>JBNJDW010000062.1:0-9544 GCA_051745265.1 Pseudomonadota bacterium | reverse complement strand
CACCCTGAATAATAGCGCCCAGGAAACCACCGCCAAGCGCGCTCAGATCAAAGGCACTTCTGAAAATGGTGCCGATCGCCGCAGGGACAGCCTCAATATTCATGATAATGACACCGGCCGCACCAATAAAATAGACCAGCGCCATAACCGGTACAATTTTCGAGGCGACATTGGCAATTGAACGAATACCGCCAATAATCACAGCGGCCACCAGACAAGCCACAATCAGACCGAATAACCAGCCCTTATCGGCCATAAAGCTGGCTTCACCGCCTGTAACATTCACAAACTGCTGAAAAGCCTGATTGACCTGAAACATATTACCGCCGCCAAGCGCGCCGCCGATACAGCATATTGAAAAGAATGCGCCAAAGCTCCAGCCCAGTTTGGGCCAGCCCCGTTCGGCAAAACCTTCTTTCAGGTAATACATCGGCCCGCCGGAAAAATGCCCCTCAGCGGTCTGGTGACGATAACGCACCCCCATGGCACATTCGACAAACTTGGTCGACATGCCGAAAATGCCCATAAATATCATCCAGACCATGGCCCCCGGGCCACCGACCGAAATGGCCACGGCAACGCCGGCAATGTTACCAAGCCCGACAGTTCCGGAAACACTGGTACTCAGCGCTTTAAAGCGGCTGATCTCACCTTCGCTGGATATTTCATCGCTTTTGGGGTTTTCAAATAAAAGCCGCCAGGCATAATTAAAAAAGCGGATATTGATAAAGCCGAAATAAAAGGTAAAAAACACAGCGGCAAAAACCAGCCAGGCCAGAATCAACGGCAGTTTTAAAGGTACCTCAGGGGTGCTGCCGAAAATTTCAACACTGTAAAAGACAATGCCGGAGAACGCATCCGCCACCGGTGCAATAAATTCATCCACGCGCTGATCAAAAGAGATAACAGTAACCTCTTCCCCTGCCGGTGCTGCGTCTTCCTGCGCAAAAGCGGGAAGTGTTGTCAAAAACAGGAGCGTAACGGCAAGAACAAGCCTGGAAAATGAATGCATCTATAATCCCCGATATGGTTTTTATTCAGGGATTACAGTATCATAGCGTTATAGCGGAATAAAGGGTGAATTTTTAGGCATAAGGAAAGCGGTGGTAAGATGTTATAGAACCATCTCTTCCACGCTTCCTTTTTACCTTAATTCTCTTGTTCAATGCCATGTAGTACGATTACAGATTCTGGCAGAGAGGCTTTGTCGGCGGCTGGCTTGGCCATTCTTTACGAGCCCAGCGGCGGATCGTGTCATGATTCATGTTCAGTGCCTTTTCGACCCGGCCGCCATAATGGCGGCAAAAGGTACTGACATTCATCATAATCGCTTTTTCAGAAATTTCATTGGCAAGACCGGTACGCAGATTATGCAGAGCCCGTGATGGATTCTGGCCACTGTTCCGGTAATGATTCATCAGGCTGGTTTCATATTCTTCCAGCAGGTACTGATTCTTTCGCGTAAAGGTCCGGTATTTGCCGTACAGGCCCGATCCGCCCGGTGCTTTTTGGCAGGTCAGACCAATGACCATAAGTTCACTATGGATGCGCAGCCCCTGCTCTGCCTCCAGCTCAAAGTCGGAATAACAGCCCCCGGCCGCGGCCGCAGGCCCTGTACCAAAGAATAGGGTTAAACCGATTACAGACAGGAAAGCTCTGACATGCATTATGAATTCTCCACCAGAATGAAATTTTTATATAAGTTATTTTACAACAGAAGACAGCAAAGTTGCAAGTTACAGACTTAAAGTCAATGCTTTTCAACCAAGAAAAATTCAGCCCGAATTCAGGAGCGGTTTTTACCACCGATCCAGAATTATGTCTAAGAAAAGACTCGACAGATCAAGCCGAATATGTTTTATAAGACCTGCAATCAAAATCAATAAAAACGGCAGGTTCATGGCACAGGATCATAAAAAACTCTTTATCAAAACCTGGGGCTGTCAGATGAATGTTTATGACAGTCACCGCATGGTCGATATTCTCGCGCCCCTTGGCTACAAAATGGTCGAGACCCCTGATGACGCAGATATGATTATTCTTAATACCTGTCATATCCGTGAAAAGGCGACTGAAAAGGTTTTCTCTGAACTTGGCCGCTTAAAGCCTTTGAAAGAAAACAAAACCAAACAAGGCAGCAAAGCCCTGTTGGCCGTTGCCGGTTGCGTCGCGCAGGCTGAGGGTGAGTTCATTATGGAACGCGCCCCCTATGTCGACATGGTCTTTGGCCCGCAGACCTATCAGGATCTGCCGGAAATGGTGGCAAAAGCCATCGGCGCCTATGGCAATGCCCGGATTGTGAATACAGAACTGACCACAGATAATAAATTCGATACCCTGCCCGAAGAATCACATGATCAGGGGGTCAGTGCCTTTTTATCCGTTCAGGAAGGCTGCGATAAATTCTGCACCTTCTGCGTTGTGCCCTATACCCGCGGATCAGAATATTCACGCCCTGTGGCACAAATCATGGAAGAAGCCCGCCGGATGCTTTCAAACGGTGTCCGTGAAATCAACCTGCTGGGCCAGAATGTCAACGCCTATCACGGCGTGGATGAACATGGAAAAACCTGGGGCCTCGGACGGCTGATTCGGGAACTCGCGGAACTTGATGGTCTTGACCGTATCCGCTACACGACATCACATCCGCGCGATATGGATGACGACCTGATCAAGGCGCATGGCGAAGTTGATAAATTGATGCCTTTCCTGCACCTGCCGGTACAAAGCGGATCGGACCGCATTCTAAAGCTGATGAACCGCAAACATACGGCAGATGACTATCGCCGGATTATTGATAAACTGCGGACAGCGCAGCCGGATCTGGCCCTGTCTTCTGATTTTATCGTTGGCTTTCCCGGCGAGACGGAAGATGACCATGCCGCAACCCTAAAACTGGTTGAAGATATCGGCTATACCTCATGCTATTCCTTTAAATACAGCCCGCGCCCGGGTACGCCCGGCGCCAATATGGGCGGCATGGTACGCGAAGATATTAAATCCCGCCGCCTGCAGGAACTGCAAGCGCTGTTAAACGAACAACAGCAGGCCTTTAATGAAAACACGATTGGCATGACTCTGCCGGTGCTGCTGGACCGTAAGGGCAGCCGCGAAGGTCAGATGCATGGCCGGTCCCCTTATATGCAATCTGTTCATATTAC
Source organism: Pseudomonadota bacterium (assembly GCA_051745265.1). Taxonomy (GTDB): domain Bacteria; phylum Pseudomonadota; class Alphaproteobacteria; order Micavibrionales; family CSBR16-224; genus JBNJDW01. Next base: position 6,383 of record JBNJDW010000062.1, on the reverse strand, counting down.
AGCCAACGAACGGCTATATGGTCAAATTGTTGAAGTTAAAATCGAACAGGCCTTTGCCAACAGTGTGTCCGGCAGTCTGATCACGCAAGATGGAAAAATCCTAACCGCCGCCTAACCCGATGATTGAGGAGAACATCAATGTCAAAACAAAAAAGCAACATGAAGCGCAAGCGTAATCAGGCCAGAAAAAGAGCAAACCAGTTTAATGCCCGCTCAAACCCTGCGGCCTCAAATGATGACCGTTCTCCCGTCAAAATTTGTAAGACAGATTATAAATTTGAACCCAGAAACGACGAACAGACAGATCTGTGCAATCGTATCGCAGAAAACTTTTTTACTTTTGCCCTTGGTGAAGCCGGTACAGGTAAAACCCATGTTGCGATTGCGCAGGCGGTTCAAGCCTATGAGCGCGGTGACATCAAAAAAATAATCCTTGCCCGCCCTGCATTAGAAGCCGGTGAGAAAATTGGCTTTTTACCCGGTAATCCGCAGGAAAAAATTGCGCCTTATATGCGTCCGTTATACGACGAGCTCGACAAAATTATCGGTCCGGAAAAACGGACCGAGCTCATGCAAACGGGTGAAATTGAAATTGTGCCGGTTGGCTTTATGCGTGGACGGACCTTTGATGATTCCTTTATTATTATGGATGAAGCGCAGAACACGACAACAGAGCAGATGAAGATGGCCCTGACCCGCACGGGTATGAACAGCCGCGTCGTAATCTGCGGTGACACCACACAGGTCGATCTGGACAAAGGCATAACAAGCGGTCTTGCCGATGCCATTGATCGTTTCAAATATGCCAGAAAAGCCAGTTTCATTGAGCTCGTTGACTTCGTCCGTGGCGAAGCGGCCGAGATTGCTGTCGGCGCTTACAGTGACAAAAATGACAACAAACCTGAACCGGCACCGATCAGATCCGCAATTAAACCCGCCCCATACAAAAGATAACTTGTGAAAGATTGACCTCTGTTTTAATGGTGAATTATAAAGATTAGTGGCTTGATTGTTATAAAAGAAAAGAGTATTAACCTTTTTTCACTATTTTCTGATAGACTGAAAATCAGAAACAATTTTTTAGGAGATTGCTCTTTTGAGTAAAGAGGCTGTCCGCCGCATAGGACTTCAATTTGATGATAACCTGCTTGTCCCGCAGTTGTTCGGGGAACAGGGTGTTCATTTAAGCATGATCGAGGAATCCTGCAACGTTGATATAGCATCGCGTGGCAATGAACTGGTTATTACCGGCACCAAGGAAAACCTTAAAACCGCACAACGTACGTTGGACGCGCTTTGGGATCGTTTAACCAATGATCTGGACATCGGCCCGAATGAAGTCGAAGCGGCCTTGCGTTTTGGCCATCAGAATATGGATCCTGAAACCCGTAAACTGGCGCTGGATGCTTTTAAAAAGCCGCAGATCAATGTCCAGAAAGGCACAAAGACAAAGCATGTGACGCCGCGCTCGGCCAATCAGGCAGCGTATCTTGAAGCCATGGACAAACATGATGTTGTATTCGGTCTGGGCCCTGCCGGTACGGGGAAAACCTTCCTTGCCGTTGCCAAAGCGGTGCAGATGCTCCAGGAGGGCAAAGTCGACCGCCTGATCCTTTGCCGTCCGGCTGTTGAGGCTGGCGAGCGGCTGGGCTTTCTGCCCGGTGACATGCAGGAGAAAATTGATCCTTATCTTCGGCCTATTTACGATTCTCTGAATAATCTTATGCCCGCCGAACAGGTCGTGCAGCGTCTGGCCACCGGTCAGATCGAAGTTGCACCGCTGGCCTTTATGCGTGGCCGCACATTATCTGATGCCTTTGTCATTCTGGATGAAGCCCAGAACACCACCATCGTTCAGATGAAAATGGTTTTGACCCGTCTGGGCGAGAACAGTAAAATGGTTGTTAATGGCGATCCATCCCAGTCCGATTTGCCCAGAGGCCAGTCCTCAGGGTTGAAGGATGCAATGGACGTCCTAGGTAATATTGACGATATCAAGTTTATTCACTTTACAGACAGTGATGTTGTGCGCCACAAGACAGTAAGCCGGATTATTAAAGCTTATGATGCCCGCGACCGGCAACGTCATTCAAACAGCGAGACTGAAAATGCCTGATGATGTTCCTCCCTTAATGGTGAGCCTGACAGTCAACGAACCGGGCTGGCGGGACATTCCCCTTGAAACTGATTTTGAAAATTTTCTTGAAACCATGGCGCGGACCGCCTTTCTGTCTGCTGAGATTGGCTGCCTTACCAAGGCGCAAATGATTGATATCAGTCTGGTTCTGACCAATGACGCCGAAATTCAGGCCATTAATGCTGAATATCGCGGTAAGAATTCCCCGACCAATGTCTTGTCCTTTCCACAAATGACCCCCGAGGAAATAGCCGGGGATACACTGAATAATGTCAATTTCGTGCCCTTGGGCGATGTTGTTTTATCGCTGGAAACCATCCTGCGTGAAGCCCGGGAACAAGGTAAGGAACCTGATGCCCATATCGGACATATGATTGTCCATGGGGTGCTTCACCTGCTAGGCTATGATCATGAAGAAGATGCAGACGCGCAGGTCATGGAAACGCTTGAAACCTTGATTCTGACAGGGCTTGGTTTTGAGCCACCGTATACTGAAATAGATAACAGCAAGACGAGAGACATAAATGAGGATGCTTATGGATGATTTGCAATCATCATCACCGGAACCTTTTAGTCGCAACAGCCGCGACACACAAAAAAAACAACAAGACTCCATAAAAACAAACGGTCACGGATATAACGGCAATGGCAACGGGCATGGCAACGGCCATAACGGACGCCATCGCCGCGGCCTGATTTCGGCGCTGAAAAACCTGATCGGCCAGAAAAGCCATGACAGCAATCTTCGTGACGCTATTGAAGAGCTTATAACCGATACCAGCGGCACCGGTGAACATGCATCAATGTTTTCGGTTGCCGAACATGAACGGGCGCTGATTACCAATATTCTTGACCTGCGCGATCTGCCGGTGATTGATGTCATGGTACCCCGGGCCGATATTGTCGCCGTCAATATTTCAACATCGACAGAAGAACTGATCAATCTGCTGACGGAAAAGCCGCACAGCCGCCTGCCCGTTTACGAAGATGATCTTGATAATGTCATCGGCGCCGTTCATATGAAGGATGTTGTCACCGCCTTTGCCAGTAAAAAGAAATTTGAACTGCGTGACATACTCCGCAATGTTCTGGTCGTATCCCCTTCCATGCGGGTTATGGACCTGCTTTTGAAAATGCGCCAGTCCCGCGTCCATCTGGCCATGGTCGTCGATGAGTTCGGCGGCATTGACGGTCTGATCACGATCAATGACCTGATCGAAGCTGTGGTCGGTGAAATTGATGACGAACATAATTTTGAAATCCAACCGCAACTGATCGAACGCCTCGACGGTAGTGTCATTGCTGATGCCCGCTATGAAATAGAGGAATTCGAGGAAAAATACGGCAATATCCTCAATGAAGAAGACTATGAAGATGTCGATACACTTGGCGGCTTTGTCAATGCTCTGGCCGGTCACCTGCCTGCGCGCGGTGAAATCATTACCTATGAAAACGGTATAGAATTCGAAGTTCTGGATGCTGATCCACGGCGGATTAAACGTATACGCATTCGCAACCTTCCCCATCCCTACGGTTCAGACGAAGATTAAAAATGCTGAAGAAGATTGAAAATCAGCTGTCCCTGGCGACAGGAAAACGACGCCTGCTTTACGCATTCCTGCTGGGTGTGCTTGCAGTGCCCGGCCTCGCCCCGCTTTACTGGTGGCCGCTGTTTTTGATCAGTTTTGCCGGTCTCTTTATCCTTTTAGAAAACCCGACATCAAAAAAGCAGTTATTCTGGACCGGATGGTGCTATGGATTCGGATATTTTACTTTTGGCCTCTACTGGATCAGTTTTGCGCTTCATATTGACCTTGCCAAATGGTGGTGGCTGATCCCCTTTGCGGCCATTGGCTTGCCTCTGGTCTTATCGATTTATTACGGTATTGCCGCGCTTTGCGCCTGGCCGGAACGGGGGCACCGGGGCCGGACGATTTTGGCGCTTGTGATCGGCTTCTCACTGGTTGAATATTTACGGGGGTATCTGTTTACCGGCTTCCCCTGGAATCTGCCGGCTTATATCTGGCTGGAGACGTCTCTGGCCATGCAGCTGTCGCTTATTGGCGCCTATGGATTAACCTTTATCAGCTTTGGGCTGTCCGCGATTTTACGGCTGACACTGGTGCGTAAAAGCTATGGTCTTATTTTCATCGCTATTCTGGGTGCGCTTTGGGGCGGCGGGTATTTTGTACAAATCTATAACACTGACCAAATGGCAGAGAATCCAACAGATACACGGGTCCTGCTGGTTCAACCCAATATCCCACAAGTCGATAAATGGAACCGGGATAAATTCAATGATAACTTTGAAAAACTGCTGCGCCTGTCATCCGATTACAATGAAGCCGAACGGCCTGATATTATCATCTGGCCGGAAACGGCTTTGACCTGGCCTATCCAATATCTGGATGAAATAAAGCCGCGGCTGGATAAAATCATAGGACCGGAGCAAATTCTGATCACCGGCATTCTGGATTACGGTGAAAATGATTTCTATAACAGCCTTATCGTTCTCGACGATCATGTGCGTATTACGGAACAATATAATAAATTCCATCTGGTCCCCTTTGGGGAATACATCCCGTTCCGGGATCATATCAGCATGGGGCCGGTCGCCACAGCCTTGGAAACAACAGGCGATTTCAGCGCCGGCAAAGGCCCCTCCACGCTTCAGGGCACAAATAATCTTTCTTTCAGTCCGTTGATCTGTTATGAGATTATTTTCCCAGGCAAGGTTTACAATACGGAAAACAGGCCTAACTATATTGTTAATGTTACGAATGATGGATGGTATTTAAACTCGGCGGGGCCATACCAACACTTATCCATAAGTCGTGCCAGAGCTATAGAGACCGGTTTACCCGTTATTCGCGTTGCTAACACAGGAGTATCGGCAGTAATTGATCCAAATGGAAGGTTTATAACGAAATTGGCTTTATCACAGGAAGATTCGGCAATAACGCCTCTTCCGCCCCGCGTTGAAGCCACGTTATACGGTCGTTACAAAGACCTTGCATTCTTTGGTATGGTTGTTATTTTAGGCTTCTTTTTGCTGGGCGTAAAATTAAAAACAAAACAGCAACTATTGAATTGAATACAATAGCATTCCAAACTATGCTTGGTTCAAGAAAGCAGGAGAGAAAAAATGAAAAAAAACAATCGTTCTTCAAGCCCGGTAGATGCACATGTCGGGGCGAAGCTTAGAACAAGACGCAACCTTATGGGTATGAGTCAGGATGATCTGGCCAGCCAGATTGATGTTACATATCAGCAGGTTCAGAAATACGAAAACGGTATGAATCGCATCGGTGCAAGCCGCCTTTACGAAATCAGCCGTGTTTTAAAAGTAGCTGTTGGCTATTTCTTTGAAGGTTTAGGATCTGCCGAAAAAAGTCAGGGCTTTGCCGAGAACGGGCAAGCGGCTTTCGAGGCGGAAAATGATGATATTCTCAACCGCAAGGAAACCTATGAGCTGATTCGCTCTTATTACCAGATCAAAGACGTAAAACTGCGTCAGCAAATTCTGGAAATGGCAAAAGCCATGGCCCGCTCTGCGAAAAAGAGCGCTGAATAAATCAGCATATTATCATAAATAAAATATTTAATATCACGCTATTCAACAGACTTTTGCCCTAAAGTCTGTTGAATAGCGTTTGGGCTGTTTTTTCTGAAGCATAACAGGCAAAAAGGCCGCACTGAAATCCACAGTACAGTTATCCCTTGTTGTGATAATTGGGAGATTCACGGGTAATGGTCACATCATGGGCATGACTTTCCCGCATACCTGCCCCGGTGATCCGGGTGAATTTTGTACCGTATTTTAAAGATTCGATATCTTCGCTTCCGGTATATCCCATAGCCGCGCGAAGGCCGCCCATATTCTGATGCAGGACTTCGCGGACAGATCCTTTATAAGGCACGCGGCCTTCGACCCCTTCAGGAACCATTTTCCGTTCAGCCGTATCCGTAGACTGACCATAACGGTCGGCTGAACCGGCCACCATGGCGCCTTGCGAGCCCATGCCGCGGTATGATTTATAAGACCGTCCCTGAAAATAAACCACCTCTCCCGGAGATTCATCTGTACCGGCCAGCATAGAGCCCATCATGACCGCATCTGCCCCGGCGGCAATCGCTTTGGCGATATCACCGGAATGTTTGATACCGCCATCGGCAATAACCGGTGTCCCGGTCGCTGCGCAGGCATCGGCGACCTGCATAATGGCTGTCAATTGCGGCACACCGA
>JBNJDW010000061.1:0-9558 GCA_051745265.1 Pseudomonadota bacterium | reverse complement strand
TTCATAAACAGGGCTGAGGGCTTGATCAAAGAGTTCGGGATTATAGTCAATCTTGGTCAGCTCTGCCTGCGTGCGGATCGGATCGAGCTGCGGGCCCTTACCGGTGATAAAGTCCAGTTTCTGACCCAGCGCATGGGGAATAACCAGAATATCGGAAAACAGGATCGCCGCATCCATATCAAAGCGGCGGATGGGCTGCAAAGTGACCTCGACCGCGAAATCAGGATTATAGCACAGATCAAGAAAGGATCCGGCCTCTTTACGCAATTCCCGATACTCCGGCAAATAGCGTCCGGCCTGGCGCATATACCAGAAGGGAACTTTATCAGTTTTCTGACCGTTGATAGCCTGAAGGAAAAGTTTTGTCATGAAGGTCGGCCCTTTGAGATTACACACATCCTATTACTACTATATAATAATAGATATATTATAATTGTGGTAGTTTATGGGGGGATGAAAAACAAGGATAACTTTTTCCTGCACAGAAATATCCACAGCAGCTTTCCAGATGCGACTCATTAGTTTTTGACGAGTCGTTTTTTAACGTTACAATGAAATCACATCCCGGTGATAAAAAAATCCACATGGGGGTAAAGCCTCCTGAATGATGAGGACGGTTTCTGCATAAATTTCTTTTTTGTATAAACAGGGTGGTTTTTAACAGTTTATCCACAATTGGCATGGTAAAACTGTGAAAAAAGGGGAGAGATCATGAGTAACGACTGGAAAAAACTGGATCCCGCAGAGGGCAAGCGGCTTTTGGAAACGCTTAATCCGCATATTGAGCCGATTAGCTTTAATCCTGAAAACACGACGATCCGGGTGCAAAAACTGCCATTCTATAAAGATTTTAAATTTTATGAGATTTCAGATCTGTCGACCGTGCCCGGCGCTCGTAAATATGCCTTAAGCGATGGTAAACAGGTTTATATGATCAACTGGACCAACGGGCCGATTTACGAAGTTAACGAAACTGCGCAGATTAATTTGGATCAGAATACGGTGCGCAGCTATGTGAAGTTTTTCTTTTCTTATGTCCGTGGCCGTCATGGCCGGTTTGTGCCGATCGAAAGCCTTGATGAAATCAAATGGCAGAATGAACCGCCGCCGCAGGGCCGCAAGGTTATTCAGGACATGCTGCATCCGGTCACGGTTTTAAATCAGGATCCGGACGGGACCTTTAATCTGGAAGCTTTTATGCTGTTCAAGGATTCGCTGTTCCGCACACTGATCCATGTCGCGCCCGATGGCAATGTCGCCATGTCTGATGAAGAATTAAAAATCGAAGGCATGCCGGTCATCCAGGATGTCATGATGGCCTGAGGGGTCTTATATTACATTAGGCATAGTATGACTCTCAAAAAACAGCCGGATTTACGGTTTTATCTGCCCGAACCTGAAGCCCGCGAATATAAACCCGATTTTGACGCGCTGCCTGATGCCTTGCGCGCTGATCTTGAAACACAGCTGGGCAGTCCGATTGTCAAAAGCCGCATTGCCTGGGGCGGGTTTTCACCGGCCTTTTCCATCTGCGCCCGGACAGAAAATGGTCGTGATTTTTTTATCAAAGGCACCCATCCTGAGCAAACCGCCCATGGTGCCAAAATGCTTGATCAGGAAATTCATCTTTATCAGAGCGTCCCGGCGCTTAAAGCCTTTACCCCGGATTTTCATGGCACTGTTGCCTGGGGCGGTGAAGATGACTGGTATCTGGGCATCTGGGAGGCGATTCCGGGCGCGCATATTGTACGTAACTGGGAGATCAGCCAGTTCGATTCCCTCTGTCAGGTTCTCCAGCGGCTCTATGCCGTACCGATTGAGGATATGACCGGTATCAGTGATATGCAGGACACACCGTTTATTGCTGATATTGTCTCAGGTACGAACAGCTGGGCCAAATTTGCCGGCAATTTTGACCGTTATCATAATTTTTCATCGCTTTTTACCGATCCCAAGGCCGGCAGTGACTGGCTGGCGCGTAATATCGATTCGCTGCTTCGGCTCAGCGCGGCGCCGGCGGCGAATCATCAGCGCGCCCTGCTCCATTTTGATCTGCGCGCTGATAATATTGTTTTTGATACGCAGGAGAAGCCCTGGATTATTGATTGGCCGAATGGCTGTCTCGGGCCCTTTGGCTATGATGTTGTGTCGCTTTGCGCCAATATTATGGCCGATTGCGGGCTGCCGGCCTGGGATCTGCTCGACCGATTCGCCGCCAGCAGCGGTTTGACCCTGCCCGAGTCTGATCTTGATATTATTCTGGCCCAGACCAGCGGCTATTATGCCCTGCAGGCGTACCGACCTGTACCGGATAAATTACCGCGGCTGCGCTGGCTGCAAAAATCAATGCTCTGGGCGTCATTAAACTGGCTGGAAAGGCGCGAAATAACGACGCCTGTGCCTGATTTTGCCGATTATTAGAGCATTTAATAAAAAAATCAAATAATTGGTATTTTTTAAAAATATAGTAAAATCAATATCATAGATTGTAGCTTTTTCCGTAATAAAAAATAAATCTTTGTTATCAATACTTTGTAAGGGCTTTGATAGGCTCTTGTTAACTTTATTGCGCGATGATGAATTATGAGCATGGGGGTGCTCTTTAAAAGACTAGACCAATTAATGGGGGGAATATCCAAATGTCAGAAGATCACAAAGACACAGAAAAAAAACCAGCGTCTTCCGTGACCAAGCCGAAAACCGACCGGTTCAGTAAACGGGCCAACAGGTTGAAAGACAATGACTGTCTGGATAACCGTTTGTCGATGCTGTGGGCCATGGATTACGATATGGTGTCCGCGCCTTTTGAACGCCGGACCGGTGATCTGAATGTTCAAAAGCTGATCGGCTTTTTAACCGAAAGCAGCACCGCTTCTCATATGTTATTTGATGACCAGAAACAGTTGCGCTCAGAGATTGTTTTTGATGAACAGACATTGATCTCACAATATTATCCGGAACATAATGTTATCGTTTTAAATCCTGACCGCCCCTTGCCGGAGCTGGCCTGCATGCTGATCAAGGAAATGCGCCGCGCCTGGCAGGCCGAACAGGGTCATTTATTCAACCCGCTGAAATTTAATCCCGATGATGCGATTCTAGTTAATCGCGCCCAGCAGGCCGATGCGTTGATGATCGCTATCCGCGTCGCCTGGGAGTTGAAGCTGATGGGTGAAAAGGATATGTGGAACTTCATGATCGGTGCGCCGTTTGCCGATGTAACACGGACATATGAAATTCATGCCCAGAATGATTTCCGTTCGCTGAATGATGGCAGAGCCGGCAGAGCCGCCTATGATAAATGGTTCGAAGGCCAGCGCACCCGCATTCATGATAAACGGGTTATTCACCAGATGTTGCTGGAAGATACCCGTTACATGGAACAGCGCAGCGATACTCTGGTGGATCTGACCGATCAGATGCTGTGCCAGATTGCCGATCTGCCCGATGGCCGTAACTATATGTCTTTGAAAGGACACCGCAGCCCGATGCATGAGGACTACACCGATGTTGAAGATCGCTCAAACGCCAATTTCCTGTGGTTTGTCAAATTTGAAAGAAATTTTCAGCAAAAGGAACAGGATATGATGGAAGACTCATTGATGTTGTCAGCGGAAGTGATCGATTTTTCAAAACGGGCGCATGAATTGCGCGGTAACCGCTGATTTCCGGAGGAATTAATCTATATAAAGGATTTGTTAACTTTTGGGGGATAAAAACAACCGGTCATGCTAGGTGGATTTAAATACATAAACTGTCAACAACCGCTTCCGGTCCGTGATTTGATCGAAGGCAGCGCTGAAACCAAAGATCAGCCGGCGTATCAAAGCCTGTGCTATTTACTGGGTGAGCTGCAAAAAAGCCCGACAGCGCGGACCTTGATTGATGAAGTCGTCGCCTATGATTTTAATCTGCTCATTGATGAAAATCTTGGTCTTGATATCAGCGGTTTTCAAAATTCTTCCGCGACATTGATTTTACCGCGAATCGAGGCCTGTGATCTGTGCGTGCGCAAAAACCAGGGCCGCGCCCTGATGACCATTGCGGCCGCATTGCGCCGGGCCCTGAAAGCCAATCAGGGGCATTTCCAAAGATTTGATCTGGAACCGCTGGATTATCTGCGCCTTAACCGTTTGGCCGAGGCTGATATTGATGCGGTGACCGTCCAGATCTGCTGGGAATTACGCACCGCCGGCGACCCGCTGGCCTGGCGGCAATTACTGGCCGGTGACAAAGGTGACCTTGCCGTGGTCTTTTCCAATGGTCTGCGTCATTGCCCGATGGGCCAGTTTGACGGCAAAGCCCTGCGTTATGTGTTCCGCCAATGGTTTGCCGATCCCGAACGGGTCAATACTGCCGATCATACCGCATTGGAATTTCTGGATATGGCCATCGCCTGCCCCGATCAGTTTGAAGTGAGCGGAGATCAAAAGCTGGGCGCAAATGAAATTCGTAAAATTGAAAAGCAATTGCCGTTCCAACATTATCTGGAAGGCATCAATGTTTTCGGCCGCTGGTTTGATGGTTTGAAAGAACCGTTCAACCAGATTCATCTGCATCATATTTTAAATGACATGAAATATCTGGCCGATCAGAAATAATCCGAAATAAACTGAGTGGCAAGAGATTTTTATTGACATAAAACACTATTTTTCCTATATTCGATGAAATAATCGAAAGAAGGAAAATCATTATGTCTTCAAAGAAATCTATTCACGATATTGCTTCTGGTGCCTTAACCTCTGTTTTCAGCACTGCCATGACTGCAGCAGCACCGTTATTGGGTTATGCGCCGCAGGATGCAAAATTTGCGACAGAAAAAGGCATGGAATATGCCGATGCGGCCCTGACCCAGCAGGCTTATAAATTTAAGAATCGCGGCCCACGCTAAGGCGCTGCATTTTTTAGGGCTGAACAGCAGGGATATCTTTGGTCTCAGGCATTGAAGCTGAAGGTGCTTTGCCTTCGGTTTCTGCTTCTGCGTCATCCTGATCTTTTGAATGATCTTCCGGTAACGGGTTCTGGTGTATGAATCTTTTGATCAGGTCCTTGCTGTGCTGCAATTCTGAATCGGACATGCGCAGGCTGACATTTTGTAAATCCTGCTTGGCACGTTCTTTATCCGGCCCGTCATTATAATTCATGACAGCCAGTCTAAGCCACATTGAAGCCTGCATCATATTTTTCCCAACACCATGACCACTGAAATACATAACGCCGATATGGTGTTGTGACAATGGACGATGTTCTTCAGCGGCTGTGTTAAACCATTTTATAGCCTGGGCATTGTCCTGTGGTACGCCCTGTCCATAACGATACATCAGACCGATGGTTTCTGCAGCTTTGGCATTATCATCACGCGCCAGACGTAAAAGCCCGTAAATCGCCCGGCCATATTCACCATCGGCATAATATTGGTACAAAATATCTTCATCAACAATGAGATTATCATATTGAGAAGCGGGAAAAGGATTGCTTTCGTCGATATCCTCTATATTTGATCTTTCGCCCGGGTCAAATAAAAGTCCCGGGATAAAGTTTTTTATGCCCTCTTCTTTTTCTTCATCTGCATCCTGTGCCTGCGCAGTTGAAACGCTCAGACACAGTGTCAGCAGCGCCGACACGACATAGTGCTTGATTTTTATAAATTCTGGTACTGTTTTAACCATAGTCGATCTACCCGCAAAATATTTTATAGTTACTCTATTAATGTAGCACAGTCAGGCTTTATTCAATACTAAACACGCCCAGTTATTTTTAACTGAAACGGATTCTAACACAAAACCCTGCGATTCATGCGCTGTGATGACCTGTTCTTTTTGACGATCCAAAAGACCGGAGAGAACAAGCCGGCCACCGCTTTGTGTTACTTTTGCTGCTGCCGGCGCCATGGCGATTAAGGGCCGGGTCAGGATATTGGCGGTAATAAGATCGTACGGCTGATGGCTTTGGGCCAGCGGTGCGTTGTAGCCATCACCGGTTTCAAAGTTTAAGTGATCAAAGCCGTTCATTTTTTGGTGGCGGCCCGCGACCCGTACGGATTCAGCATCATTGTCGATACCGGTAATCTGTGCCTTTGGCCATAATTTTGCCGCGGCGATGGCCAGAATGCCCGACCCGCAGCCCATATCAAGAATAGTACTGAAATCATGATCCTCCCGTAACTGCCCCAGTGTTTCCAGACACAGCCGGGTGGTTTCATGCTCGCCCGAGCCAAAGGCGGTGGCGGCATCAATTTTCAAGGGCAGTGCCTGCGGATCAAGCGGGCCTTCATAATGTGACCCGTAAACGAAGAAACGGCCAATAATGCGCGGTGGAAAAGCCTGATGGACTTCTTCCAGCCAGTTTTTGTCTTCGGATTGGCTGATGTCGAGACGCTGCAGGGCCATGACATCCATGTCTTTCAATTCGCCGGACAAAAGGATGCGGCCACGGATATCGGCCTCATCAGGCCGGTTATGGCTGAACAGGGTGATCAGCCAGCCGGTTTTTTCGATATTTTGTTCAAGGGCGCTGGCGTAAAAGCCATCCGCGATAAAATCTTCAAAATCGGACATCTGGTCATAGTTATAGTCACAAATCAGCTCAATAATCGATTGATAGGGCCGGGAATGTTCAACAGGGCTTTCAGAATTCATCAGTTTCTCTATATTGAATAAGAGCGGATTTACAAATCGGCCGCCTCCGTGCCGATAATATTGAGTCTACAAAATTGTAAAGGATAAGGACATGAAAAATTCAGTGGTCATTGCCGGTTATAAACGCACACCGTTTCAGCTGGCCCATAAAGGGGCTTTTATTAAAACACGCGCTGATGATCTGGCCGCCGCTGTGGTCGAGGATCTGTTGACCGCAACCGGCGTCAATGGTGCGGAGATTGAGGATATGATTCTGGGCTGTGCCTTTCCGGAAGGTGAACAGGGCTTTAATGTCGCCCGGCTGGTGGTCAATCTGGCAGGGCTGCCGATTACTGTTGCCGGAACCACGGTCAACCGGTTTTGCGGATCGTCCATGCAGGCCATTCATATGGCGGCGGGTGCCATTCAGATGGGATCGGGTCAGGCTTTTATCTGCGGCGGGCTGGAATCGATGACCCGGGTGCCGATGGGCGGCTTTAATCCGCTGCCGAATCCAAAATTGATGGACTCTTATCCGGAAGCCTATATGGGCATGGGCCAGACGGCTGAGAACCTGGCCAAGAAATATAAAATTTCGCGGCAGGCGCAGGAGGAATTTGCCCTCAATTCCCATCAGAAAGCCGCCGCGGCGGCCAAGGCGGGCAAATTCAAAGACGAAATCACCCCGATTAAAACGGAAAACGGCACCATAGACAGTGACGGCACCATCCGCGCCGATACCTCGCTGGAGGCGCTGGCGACCTTAAAACCGGCCTTTGATGATGGCGGTACGGTGACAGCCGGGACATCCTCGCCCCTGACCGATGGGGCCGGCGCGGCGCTGGTCACCACAGAGGCATTTGCCAAAGAACACGGTCTGGACATTCTGGCCCGGGTCAGATCAACCGCGGTTTCCGGCTGCGCTGCCGAGATCATGGGTATGGGACCGGTGTCCGCAACACAAAAGGCGCTGGACCGCGCTGGTCTGACATTGGCGGATATGGATATTATTGAATTGAACGAAGCCTTTTCGGCCCAGTCCCTGTCGGTGATCGGCGAAATGGGCATGAATATGGATCGCGTTAATCTTGACGGCGGCGCCATTGCCCTGGGCCATCCGCTGGGCGTCAGCGGTGTCCGCATTACGGCCAAGGCGGCGCAGATCATGAAGCGTGAAGGCAAGGCGCTGGCGCTGGCGACCATGTGCATCGGCGGCGGTCAGGGGATCGCCACCGTGCTGGAGGCTGTCTAAGAAAGCATAGGCTAAGGGTTTTATCCTGCCTTTGGAAATGCTAGGCTTTGGTATGTCCTTGATCTTACTTTCTACGGAACTTTTGACCGTTTAAAGCCGTAAGGGGGGTATTAAACCTGATAAATATATTTTCAAAAACAAAAGAGGCATCCATGCAAAAACTTTTTCTTCTTCTCGGTCTGGTTCTGTTGACCGTACCGCAATCCGCACAGGCCCAGCAGGTCGAGGAACAGAACGGCACGGTCACCTATACCGTGGCCGACCGCAGCTTTACTTTATGCAATAATAACAGTTTGCAGGAACGCGATTATGTCGAGTTGTTGCGTTTATATACATCCAACGCCATCGAAAATGAGTTGGTTTCTGATTATATGGGGGTATACGAAGATCAGAATACCCGGCTTGACGGTCAGCTTGATCAGGTGATTGAACAGCAAAAAGCCGGTATGAATGACCAGCAGATGGAATTGTTATACGAACCGTTTCAGGATCAGCTGAGCCAGGAGCAGTTTTTCAAACTGCATATTCTGAACGCGACGAGCATTTCAACATTGCTCAGCCAGGAGCTTGGCCCGGAAAAAGCACAAACGCTTTGTCAGCCGGCCTGATCGCGGACCGGCAGCCTGATTTGCGGGTAGATTTTGCAAGGGATATGATATATATCGGTTAGGTATATATATATCATAGACCTGTAACCGTTAAAGGCTGGCACATGTCCGTATTGGGATTTCGATCAAGCGATCTGTTTAAAAATCTGTTTCGCACGCAAAAAGACAAAATCATAATCGCCATTGATGGCCCGGCGGCCAGCGGTAAAGGCACCCTTGCCCGTAATATCGCCAAACGGTTTAAGTTTGCCCATCTGGATACGGGTATGCTTTATCGTGGTCTTGGCTATGCCGTTTTGCAAAACGGCGGTGATCCTGAAAATGAACAGCAGGTCAAAGCCGTGGTCGATGATTTTGTCAGCACTCTGGATACGGAAATGCTGGAAAATCCGGAATTGCGCAATGATGACGTCGGCAGCGCGGCATCAAAGGTCGCGGCCATGCCGTTTGTCCGGCAGGCTTTACTGGAGTATCAGCGCCATTTTGGCGATATACAGCCCGCCGCGATCAAAGGCGTGGTGCTTGATGGCCGCGATATCGGCACGGTGGTCTGCCCCAAGGCCGATATCAAGGTTTTTGTCACCGCAGATCAGGATGTCAGAGCCGGGCGCAGATTCAAGGAATTACACAGCCGCGGCATTGATGTCAGCTATGATACCGTACTGGCCGATATCCAGAAACGCGATGACCGCGACAGCGGCCGCAAAGTCGCGCCGATGAAACCGGCGCGGGATGCTTTTATCCTGGATACCTCTGACCTTAACAGCGCGGAAGCGCTCAGCTATGTGATTGACGTTATTCGCGGACAATTACTTGAAAAATCCGAATAATCCCTTTATAAGCGTACATAATACCAGCGGCGGGATTCGTTTCCCGCGCAACGCCGGTTATATTACGGGCCTGATGCTCCCTTTTATGCGGGGCCGACCGTAATAATTCTAGAGTTGAAAGAGAGACTATTAATCATGCAACAAGTTGCAAAAAAAATCGAAGATGTGTCTGTACAGGAAATTACAGGCGAGAATGAGAGCTTTGAAGCTCTGTTACAGGAATCCCTTGGCGATGTCGAAGGCTTTACCGG
>JBNJDW010000060.1:0-9607 GCA_051745265.1 Pseudomonadota bacterium | reverse complement strand
GTATTGGAAGAGAATCAAACGGCATGTAATGAAATGATGTCAGCAGATAATTATATGGTTTTATATTTGCTCTCAGCCAATGATTGAGAGTGCCCCGGAATCTTAAATAATCCAATCAATAGCTAAAAGTCAGGCCGGATTTAACTTTGGTTGTATCCAGTGTTTTTTGGTCCTGATCTTTATCCGTAATGGAGAAACCATTCCCTTGCCAAAGGGAATTCACCATACGGCCATAGGTCTGTACAGCCAGGCGACCGGCCTGTTTATTGGATGACAGGTTAAAACATTCCCGGATCGCTGACAGTTTCTTTTGATCCGCCTGTGTCAAAGCAATATCAAAACGGCCTGCAATCTCATCAGAACTGGTTTCGTGATGTGCTGTTTCAAGGGCGATGTCCTTATCGAGAAAACGATCGGGCCCATGCCAGGCGCTGCCGCATTCAATGACGCCGCCCTTTTGGATCGTATCTTTATGTTCATGTATGAAATCTATGGCTTTTGAAATGATGGCCGTGGCGCGTTTCTGGGGCGGCGCAGCGCTGGCGACATTAAATTTATCGGCCAGCCTGACAGCATAGGTGACGTCTTGGGTATAAAACGCTGTTTTTTGCTTTTGGGCGCTCATCATAGTCTCCTTATAAAGATAAGATCATTTATAAGGGTCCTTATGTTAAAATGCAAGCTGTTGTATAGGATCAGTCGTTACCGACTTTTTTGCGTAAAGCGTCGAGCAGGGCTTCGATTTTATTGCCGTTATTTTTGATGACAGAAGCAAACTCATTACGCTGGGTAACGCTCATGCTGACACCCTCAACATTAACATCAACAATTTTCAGCTTTCCGTTAATTTTACGGACCCGCCAGTCAACCTGTGTTGAAGGGGCGCCGGATTTTGTCGGAATAATTTTGCTATGGACCATCGTGTTGCGATCATTGAGCTCGGTCTGGCCGCGCACCTCAAAATCTTCACCGGAATATTCCTGCAAACGGCGGGAATAGGTTGAAACGATTAATTCATTAAAAAGTTTGTTATATTCTTTTTTCTGGGCATCGTCAGCCTGCCGCCAATAGTGGCCAAGGGCAAAGCGGGAGATAACATCCGTATCAAAATAACGATTCAGCCAGCTGCGCATTTCATCAGACAGCTGTTCTTCCGAGACATCCTGATCCAGCGTATCCAGCGCCTCCTGACCAAGGTCCTGAACAAAGCTTTCAGCAGCTTTTTCCTCGGCCTGGGCGGGGGCAACAGCAAGGCACAAGAACAGAGCCATCGCTGAGAATAAAATAGCGGCCAGTCCGCGATGGGTCAGGGTGGTCATTTTTTATACTCCATAAATATTTTATTTATATTGATCGGCTTCATACTGATCATAGTTTGTAAAAGCACTGTATTCATCATAGCTGTTATTCAGGTTATATGTGTCTTTGTATACATTGTCACGAATAAGCGCTGTCCGGCGCTGTTCATATATGGTTTTTACCGATGAATAGTAATCAAGGCTCTCTTTTCTGACATCGCGCAGGGTATCGACCAGACTGGCTTTGGCATCAAGGAATTCAATACCGTTGCGGGTATAGTAAATCCATTCTTCGTCAGCATTAAAGGCAAGAATCCGCACCGGATCGGCCAGGGCATCAACACCAAAACCGACAGAATCGCGAAGGCTGGAAGGTCCAATGACCGGCCAGACCATATAGAAACCATCACCGACACCCCAGACGGCCAAAGTCTGACCGAAATCTTCCTGTTCATAGTTCAGGCCTTGTGTTGCGGCGACATCAAAAACGCCGCCGACACCCACTGTGGTGTTCATGACAAAACGGGCCGCCCCGACGCCGGCATCACCGACATCACCCTGAAGAATATTGTTGGCAATATGAATGGGTGCGCGCAGATTGCGCAGGAAATTGCGGATGCCGTTACGAACGACTTCCGGCAGCAGGGCATTATAGCCCATGGCCAAAGGTTCAAGCAGTACAATATCAAGCGCGGTATTCAGTTTAAAAATACCCCGGTTTAAAGGTTCGAGAGGATCGGGAATCTGCGTTGATTCGGCATCACGATAAGCAGCATAATCTGAGTCATATGTCTTGCTGGCACAGGCAGATACTGCTGTGACCATTAATAATACGATAAAGATACGTGATAAGCTTTTTAGCTTGCTTTGCCCTATCATCGGATGCCCTTTTCCTGATTCCCGTTAATTCGCCTGCGTATTCTAATGTAACCTTTTAAGTTTTACAATTCAGTTAACCGTCTTCTTGTTGAAGTATCACAGAACCACCTAAAAGTATACTGACAATTGTCGGTGTCCAGGCGGCCAGAAAAACGGGTATATTCTGCGATATACCCAGTGCCTGTAACAGAGAATTGCTGAAAAACAGTATAAAACCGATCAGAACGCCGGCAATAACAAGCGGGATTGTACCACCCTGCCGCGTGGGCCTGAGCGAAACGGCCGCGGCCAGTAAAACCATGGCCGCAAAAAAGAAGGGCCGGGCGATCAGCGATTGATAATAGACTTCCATACGTGTCGTTGAGAATCCTGTTGCACGCAGCGTATTGATAAATTCAGGAATCTTCCAAAAGGAAATATTCTCGATCGATGAAAATGTATCAATAATATCCTGCGGAGTCAGTTCGGTTTGAATTCTAAGCGAATCAACCTGCTCGGCCAGCGGTTGATTTTTAAAGACCTCAGCATCTGTCAGCAGCCAATACCCTTGTTTTAAAGAACCGTTTTCGGCCTGAATGCGGCGGAGCAATTCATGATCTTCATTAAATTCCAGAAGGATAATATCTTTGATCTGCCAGTTTTCAGGGTTTAGCTTTGCAGCGTTAAGCAAAGAAAACCCACTTTCCGGATGGTTTTGGCGCAGCCACAGACCGCTTTTGGAAATACTGATCGGACTGTCACCGTGATCAAAATTCTTGCTTTCCATTTTTTCGTAATTGCGCAGCAAGACCGAGGAAACGGGGTTTATAACCGTCACGGCAAAAACACCCAGACAAAAAGCTGTTAACAGAATAGGAAGGGTAAACTGCATTGCGGAGAGGCCGATAGAGCGCATCACGGCAAGCTCACTCGTCCGATTCAATCGCCAGAACGTATACATGGCGCTGAACAGAATGGCGAAAGGCAGAATAATTTGCCCGACTTCGGGTAATTTAAACAAGGCCATTTTAAGAATGGTTGGCAGCGATAAATTATGACCGGTGCTGCGTTTTAGCAGTTCAATCGTATCAAAGATGACGACGACAAACAGCAAAAGACAGAGCAGGCATAAAAAATTCCACAGAAAACTACGGCTCATATACCGGGGCAGAATTGAGAATAAAGACGTCATGACGGCCTCCGGTGGAAAAGGCGATAACGCAGCTTTTCGCCGACAGGCAGCAGCAGATACAGGCACAGCCCGGCGGGAACCGTCACCGCCAGATAATAGGCCGGAACGGCCCAGGCCTTGGTTTCTATCGCGTTGCTTAAGGCCAGATAAACGCTTTGCAGCAATATAATGCAGACCGCCGCCGCCGCAATACGCCGGCTTTGTCCCCGGCGGTTAAAAGTCCCCGCCAACAGAGAAAACAAACCAATCAGCGCAAAATTAAAAACCGTCAGCGGCGTTAAAATGCGATGATGTATTTCAGCGGAAAACTGATCGAGCGATTCCGCATCACGTTTATTATCAAGATCGGGTGACAATAATTCAAAAATGGTCCGTTCATCGGGCTCTTTCCACTGCAAACGGACATCGCTTTGCAGGTTGCTGACCTCAAGTGTGTATTCACTGAAATTTAAAATACCCAGCGACTGTGTTTCCGAATTATATTGCTGGCGCTGACCGTTGAAGATGACAACCTCTGTCGTATTGTCATCCTGACGCAGGATCCGGCCACTTCCAGCGATAATGGTGATGGGGGGTATCGCGGCATCGCGGGTATCGTGAATGACGAGCCCGGTCAGATCACCATTGGGCAGGCGTTCGTCCAGATACATCATCAACCCGTCATCCATAATATTAAACACCCCTTCCTGCAGCAGCAGACTGGCATATTCGGCTTTGATGACTTTGCGCAGATGTTCCATTTTTGCATGGGTCACGGGGGCTGCCCATAAAGACAGAAACAACAGAAAGCAAAATCCCAAGGCTGCCAGCGCCAGCGCCGGACGCATCAATGCTGTCTGATTAAACCCACAGGCGCGCAGGACGATCAGCTCGTTATCCATGATCATTTTGTTATAGATAAACAGAATCGCAGTGACGATGGACAGGGGCAAAACGACTTCAAGAAAGCGGGGCACGGCCAGCGAGACCAGATAAAAAAAGCTGCCCGTCGGCGCGCCGGTTTCAACAATCAATTCCAGAAAGCGTAAGGATTGGGTCAACATGATCAGCAACGTCAGAATCAAGGCGACAAAGACGGTTACTCCCAGCAGGTTTTTAAATACATAGCGCGTAATAATCATGAATTTCGGTAGAAGTTTATAAACCCCTTGCCTATACTGTTTTTTTACGGGGTCTGACCCTTGTTCGAATTTTGACAGGTTACGCAATCTCTCTTAAAAATGAAAGCCAAAAGAAAACTTCACCAGAAAGGAAATTTTCATGCTTACGATCGGTTTCTCAACCTCAGTGCCCAAAACAGCCAAAGCGGTTGTTGTGACAGCCACACAAAAACCTGAATTCTTAGCCGCAGGTAAAGCGCTGGACAAACAGGCCGACAATGCCTTAAGCGCTGCGCTGAAAGTCAGTGGCTTTAAAGGCAAGACAAAAGAAATAGAACGGCTGACAGGGTATAATAAGGCTGCCGATAATGTCTTTATTCTGGGGCTTGGTGATAAAGCCGGTGATCTGAAAACCGCTGATTTCGAAGCCATGGGCGGTGATCTTGTTAAAAAACTCAATACCGCCAAGGTTAAAAAGGCTGTGGTTGCACTTGATTCGGTCAAAGGCGTCGATATTGACGAAATGGCCGCTCATATTGCCATGGGTATGGTTTTGACCAGCTACCGGTTTGATAAATACCGCACCCGTGAAGAAGACGATAAAAAACCAACGCTGACCGAGGTTACTTTCGCGCTGAAATCCGCGCCGGAGGCAAAAGCACGCTTTGCACCGCTTCAAAAAGCTGCAGAAGGCGTATTTCTGACCCGTGATCTGATGGCCGAACCGGCCAATGAGCTTTATCCTGAGACATTTGCCAACCGGGTGAAGAAAGAACTCAGCCCGCTGGGTGTTAAAATCAAAATCCTCAATGAATCGCAGATGAAAAAGCTGGGCATGGGATCCTTGCTCTCGGTCGGGCATGGCAGTATCCGGGACTCAAGATTTGTGGTCATGGAATGGAACGGCGCGCCGAAAGCCACCGGCAAAGATAAACAGCCGCTGGCCCTGGTCGGTAAGGGTATTACCTTTGACACAGGCGGGATTTCATTGAAACCCGGCGCCGGTATGTGGGATATGAAATTTGATATGGGCGGCGCGGGCGCTGTTGTCGGGGCGATGAAATCCATTGCCGGGCGCAAGGCCAAGGCCAATGTTGTTGCCGTCATTGCGCTTGCCGAAAATATGCCGTCAGACCGGGCGACCCGTCCGGGTGATGTGGTCAAATCCATGTCCGGCCAGACGATCGAGGTTCTGAACACCGATGCCGAAGGGCGTCTGGTGCTGGCCGATGCCCTGACCTATGTTCAGCAAAAGCATAATCCGCGGCTGGTGATTGACCTTGCCACCCTGACCGGGGCGATTATCGTTGCGCTGGGTCATGAATTCGGCGGTGCCTTTACCAATGATGATGAACTGGCCGGGCAAATGATCGCGGCCGGAAAAACCACTGGTGATGCCGTTTGGCAGATGCCGATGACGGAAACCTGGGATAAGGATATGGATTCCGATATCGCTGATATGCGCAATATCCATGCCCGGGGTGATGCCGGCAGTGCCTGTGCGGCGGCCTTCTTACAGCGTTTCGTGGAAAAGGACATGAAATGGCTGCATCTGGATATCGCCGGCGTGGCCTGGACGGGTAAGGAACGCCCGACCGGCCCCAAAGGCGCTACCGGATATGGCGTCCGGCTGCTTGATCAATTCGTTCGTGATGTTGCCGAAGCATGATAAACGCCGTTGTCTTTGACTTTTGCCGGAACGGGGGAGGGGTCGCCGTTTTGTAGCGCCTCATACCCCGTCCAGCAACGGGAGACCCACCATGCGAAGTTTATTGCATACCCCGAAGCAGAAATAAGGATTTCGTATTCCTGATAACGGCTCTGCACGGCGGCAGCATCAATAACGAAGCCACTGCCCAGAGCTTCGTTTGGCTGTATTACCGGAATAAGGATAAGAAGAGCAGTTAAAATCATTACCAAAGGCGCGACGACCAGAAGCCCGATCCAGAAGGTACGGATCTGCCAGCGGAAATGTGATTTCAGCCATAATGCCTGTGCCTGTTGCTGCCCGGAATAAGCGGCAACAACGGCAAAGATCATAATAATAAGACCAATTATGGCCATTGCGTCTGTAAGCCCGCCAATGACATTGAAGAGCACAAATATAATATAAATATTAAGGGCGGTTTTTGTGTGTTTTTCGTTGTTCTCAACGCTTGTCATCTCAACCTTCCTGTTTTTCGGGCACGGGCATTTTACCGGAGATTTTTAAGGCTTTGTAACCCATCCAGCAGCGGGAAAGCCACCAGAGCAGGGCAAGGCCATAGGTCATCAGTTTGACGCCTAGTAAGGTCATGGCATTTTCCTGTTCAAAACTAAGCATGGTTTGCTGCATTTTCACAACATCCATGCCATAGGCACCACTGGCCGCCGTATCAATCATGACGGCAATATCGGTAAATTGATAAAGCAGATAGAGGTTAAGGACCATGGCCAGCGGTACAATGACAAGGTTACCAATCCAGAAGGTGCGGATCTGCCAGCGGTAATGCGTTTTTAACATGGAGTCTTCGGTTTTTCGCCGGCCGCTATAGGCCATAAAAATCCCCACCGTGACGGCAAGCGTGCCAAACAGGATCAGAAAGGTCAGGCCGCTGAAGCTGAAAATCCCGCCCAAGGCAAACAGGATATAGATATTTCTGGCCCGTTCATGATCTTTATCTGTTACGGGTTTATCTGCGCGGGGCTCGTCTGTCATGGTGTGACTCCTAATATAATGCCAAAGCCAATCAATATGGCGCCAAATACCATATTCATCTGTCGCTCATGTTTTTTCAAGCTTTTAAAAATAACCGGCTGGCGGATCAGCAGGGCAAAGCCGCTCCAGATCATAAAGACAGCGGGCAATAGTAGGCCGATGAACCCGGCGATTTTTACCGGTGGGGCGGCGGGGTCAATCAGTTGCGTGAACAGGGCCAGAATGAAAATCATCACTTTGGGATTTAACAGATTGGTCAGCAGACCGCGCCTAAAAGCCTGACGGTCATAAAGCGGCGCGCTGATATTGTCTGCGTTTTGCAGATCCGGTGTGGCTGTCCAGATGCGGTATCCGATATAAATCAGATAGATGGCGCCCAGCGTCTTGGCAATCATGTAGATCATCCCGCCCGCGGCGATCAGGGCCGCCAGCCCCAACAGGGCAAGGGCAATATGAACACAAAGCCCGACACAGATACCCAGAATACAGAAGAATACAGTTCTTGGCCGGGGGCTGAGCGCATAGCGGCTGATCAGGATCATATCCGGTCCCGGGCTCATCATGGCGACGAACAGGATGCCCAGAAGTGTCAGAAGCTCGCTCATTTACGGCCAAACAGCCGTTCAATATCGCCCAGTTTTAATTCAACATAGGTCGGGCGGCCATGATTGCATTGACCGGAATGCGGCGTTTCTTCCATCTGGCGGAGCAGGGCGTTCATTTCCTCACCATTCAAACGGCGGCCGGCGCGGACCGAACCATGGCAGGCCATGGTGCCGCAGATTTCCTCCAGACGTTCTTTTAAGGCCAGCGCCTCATCCATTTCGGCCAGTTCATCGGCAAGATCGCGGATCAACCGGTCAATATTGGTTTTACCCAAAAGGGCCGGGATTTCGTGAACAGCAAGGGCACCCTCGCCAAACGGTTCGATAATCAACCCAAGTTCGGCAAATTCATTGGCGCGGTTTAACAGCCGCTCAATATCGGGACTGTCGAGTTCGATGATCTCAGGGATCAGCAGGCCCTGCCGTTTGACACCGGTCTCGGCCATGGCCTGTTTCATCCGTTCATAGACCAGACGTTCATGGGCGGCATGCTGGTCAACAATGACAATGCCGTTCTGGGTCTGGGCGACGATATAGGTTTCATGCAGCTGGGCACGGGCCGCACCCAATGGAAAATTGATATCCGTATTGCCGGCCAGCGGCGCAGGCGCGTCGTGATAACGGGCCGCCGGGGCAATTTCAGCCAGACCGCTCAGCGGGCTTGCGGCGGGCAATGGTTGTGACGGGTGTCCGTCATAGCGGCTTTCTTCAAATCGTCTGATAGACGGATATTGATTCCCGGGCTGGTTATACCCCATATCAGATTGACCGGGCGCATCATGGGGGCGAAGGGCGGCGATGGCGTCTTCAGCAACTGTGGTTGAGGCGCGGTGGCCTGCCGCATTTAAAGCATGGCGCAAGGCACTGACAATCAGGCCGCGGACCAGCTGGGCGTCTTTGAAACGGACTTCGGCCTTGGCCGGATGGACGTTGACATCGACATCTTCGGGGGCAATATCGAGAAACAGGCAGAGCATCGGATGGCGGTCACGGGCCAGAAAATCGGCATAGGCGCCGCGGACGGCGCCGGTCAGCAGCCTGTCCTTGACCGGGCGGCCATTGACGAACAGATACTGGTGCTGGGCATTGCCGCGGTTCAGGGTCGGTAATCCGGCATAGCCTGACAGGCGGACATTTTCGCGGTTGGCATCAATGGTAAGGGCGTTGCCCTGAAAATCACGGCCCATCACCGCTGACATCCGTGACAGGCGCGATTCAAACAGGTCACCGTTCTGCGCCGGTAAATGCAGGCTGGTTTTGCCGTCATGGATCAGCTCGAAACTGATATCCGGATAGGCCATCGCCAGACGGGAGAGCATGTCCTTGGTATGCATCGCCTCCGTCCGCGGGGTTTTAAGGAATTTTAGGCGGGCCGGGGTGGCATAAAACAGGTCCGAGACATCAACCGTCGTGCCCTGCGCATGGGCGGCAGGTGCGGTGGCCGTTTTATGGCCGCCTTCAACAGTAACTTTATAGGCTTCATCGGCATTTTTGGCGCGGCTGGTAATGGCAAGGCGACTGACAGCCCCGATAGAGGGCAGGGCCTCCCCCCGAAAGCCGAGAGAGGCTATATTCACCAGATCATCCTCAAGCAGTTTAGAGGTCGCATGACGGTCAATACAGGCGGCCAGATCATCGGCATTCATGCCGATACCGTTATCGGCAACACGAATCAGGCTGCGGCCGCCGTCACGCAACGTCACGCTGATCCGGGTCGAACCGGCATCTATGGCATTTTCAACCAGTTCCTTAACGGCAGCGGCGGGACGTTCAATAACCTCACCGGCGGCGATCTGGTTGATCAGCGTATCTGGTAGATGTCTAATAAGCATAATGCGACTATAGGCAATTCAGGC
>JBNJDW010000059.1:0-9832 GCA_051745265.1 Pseudomonadota bacterium | reverse complement strand
TATTCATAAGCAGAAGTCCGCTTACCAAAGCCTTTGGTCGTGACCGTTAAGAGGAATTCTTCATTCGCGGCCATTTCTTCGAACTTATCAGCGCTGAGAAGGTTTTCATCGACTTCAATATTTTCATCGCTTTCGCTGTCTTCCTGATTGCGCAGACGCGAGGCCAGCTTCAGATAGGCCGCCCGTTCCTCTGCCGTGTAATCATGATGGCTGAGAATGGAAACAGAGACGACTTCATCCCCCTTACCAAGCTTAATGCCCCTGACCCCGGTTGAATTACGTCCGGCAAAGACCCTGAGTTCATCAAGTTTAAAGCGGATCGCCTTTCCTTTGCGGCTGGACAGGATGATGTCTTCTTCTTCATTACAGGTCCGAACGCCGATCAGTTTTTCATCCTCACCAAGCTTCATGGCAATCAGGCCGTTGGCGCGGATGTTTTTAAAGGCTGAAAGCTTGTTACGGCGGATTGTGCCATGCGAAGTGGCCAGAATGATATTCAGATCATCCCAGGTGTTTTCATCTTCCGGCATCGGCATAATCACCGATATGCTTTCGTCTTTTTCAAGCGGCAGCAGATTGACAAAAGCCTTACCGCGCGAGGTGGGTGAACCTTCGGGCAGTTTATAGACTTTCATCTTGTGGACCATACCCTTGGAGGTAAAGAACAACATCGGTGTATGGGTATTGGCAACGAACAGATCGGTGACGAAATCGTCATCCTTGGTGCTCATCCCGGCCCGGCCTTTACCACCGCGGCGCTGCGCACGATAGGTCGACAGCGGCACGCGTTTGACATAGCCGGAATGGGTGACCGTCACAACCATGTCTTCCTGTTGGATCAGGTCTTCGATATCGGTTTCAAATTCGGCTTCGACCAGTTCTGTCCGGCGCGGTGTTGCAAACTTATCCTTAATCTCAATCATCTCATCCTTAAGGAGGGTCAGCATTTCCTCGCGATTGGACAGTAATTGCAGATATTCGGCGATACGGTCGGTAATTTCTTTGAGTTCACCGGCGATTTTATCACGCTCAAGCCCTGTCAGGCGGTGCAAACGAAGGTCAAGAATGGCTTTGGCCTGAACCGTCGACATTTGATATGTACCATCATCCGACATCGGATATTCAGGATCATCAATCAGCTCGATCAACGGCGCGACCGATTCAGCGGCCCATTTCTTGGCCAGCAACTGTGAGCGGGCGGTTGCAGGATCAGGCGCATTGCGGATCAGAGCAATAATTTCATCAATATTGGCCACCGCAACGGCAAGACCAGCCAAAACATGCGCGCGGTCACGGGCCTTGTTCAATTCAAAGATGGTCCGGCGGGTAATGACTTCTTCGCGGAAGGTGATAAAGGCTTCCAGAATCTCTTTCAGGTTCATCAGACTTGGCCGGCCACCATTCAGGGCCAGCATGTTACAGCCAAAGGAATTCTGTAATTGCGTATAGCGGAACAGCTGATTCAGGACGACTTCGGCAATCGCGTCTTTCTTCAGCTCAACGACCATCCGCACACCCTGACGATCGGATTCATCGCGGATATCGGAAATACCTTCGATCTGTTTTTCACGGGCAAGCTCGCCAATCCGCTCCATCAAACGGGATTTATTCACCTGATACGGGATTTCAGTAACGATAATAGACTGTTTACCGGTACGGCTTTCTTCAATATCGGTTTTGGCACGAATCACGACCGAGCCCTTACCATGATGATAGGCGCCCAGAATACCGTTACGACCCAGAATCTGGCCACCGGTCGGGAAATCCGGCCCGGGGACAAGTTCGATCAATTCTTCAACCGTTACATCCGGATTGTCGACAACAGCACAAGCGGCATCAATGACTTCCCCCAAATTATGCGGCGGCATATTTGTTGCCATACCAACGGCAATCCCGCCGGCGCCATTGACCAGAATATTCGGGAAACGGGCGGGTAATACGTCGGGTTCTTTTGTGGATTCATCATAGTTGGGGTGATAATTGACGGTATCTTTGTCAATGTCTTCGAGCAGGCTTTCCGCGGCCTTGTTCAGGCGGGCTTCCGTATAACGCATGGCGGCTGCCGGATCACCATCCATCGAGCCAAAGTTACCCTGTCCATCGACCAAAGGCAGACGCAGTGAGAAATCCTGCGCCATTCTAACCATCGAATCATAGATCGCCGTATCACCATGCGGGTGATATTTACCCATGACGTCACCGACAATACGGGCTGATTTCTTATAAGGTTTCGAGCTGTCATACCCGCCCTCACGCATCGCATAAAGAATGCGGCGGTGTACGGGTTTCAAACCATCACGTACATCCGGCAAGGCCCGGCTGACGATGACGCTCATCGCGTAATCAAGATAAGATTGCTTCATTTCCTCTTCGATGGAAATGGGCGCGATATGAGAAGACGGTACTGTGGTATCGGTCGTCACGTTTAGTCACCTGTCAGTTTGATGAAATTTATCTTCAGTTTTTAGCACTTTTACTATGTAGACACAATTAAAAAGACACATCTCGTGAGCGCTTAAAACCTCATAGCCCCGGCCCTTGACGTTATGTCAATATGAGCTTTTTTCGTTTGGGATTCAAAATAATTTCTGCTATGCCTTTCATATTACAGTGGAAAAATAACTAAGGAATAGAAAAATGCAAACAGAGTATTGGGTTGTTGGATGTGGTGTCCTTGCCCTTCTCTACGGCTGGATTGCCGGGATGAAGGTCATGCGTACCAAGCCAGGTAACAAAAAAATGCAATCAATCGCAGCTGCAATTCAGGAAGGCGCCAGCGCTTATCTGAACCGGCAGTATTCAACCATTGCCATGGTTGGTGTCGTTGTTGCTGTTTTGCTGGGATGGCTGATGAGCCTTGAAGTCGCAGCTGGCTTCATTATCGGGGCGTTTTTATCAGGCGTTGCCGGTTATATCGGCATGAATGTTTCTGTCCGCGCCAATGTGCGGACCGCGCAGGCTGCCCGCAGTGGTGTGCAGGCCGCTTTGAACGTTGCGTTCAAATCCGGTGCGGTAACAGGCATGCTGGTTGTTGGCCTTGGTCTTTTGGGTGTTGCGATGTATTACTACGGCCTGCTGGCCCGTGGTTACGAAATGCGTGAAATCCTCGAAGCCCTGGTCGCGCTTGGCTTTGGTGCCTCATTGATCTCAATCTTCGCCCGTCTTGGCGGCGGTATCTTTACCAAAGGCGCTGATGTCGGGGCCGATCTTGTTGGTAAACTCGAAGCCAACATGCCGGAAGATGATCCACGCAACCCTGCCTGTATTGCTGATAACGTTGGTGACAATGTTGGTGATTGTGCCGGTATGGCAGCCGACCTGTTTGAAACCTACGCCGTCACAATCGTTGCCACGATGCTGATCGCTTACGGCTTGTTCGCAGGCGCAACACAGACCATGATGATGGAACTGCCGTTGATGATCTGCGCACTTTGTATTGTCGGCTCTATCGTCGGTACATTCTTTGTCCGTCTTGGCCGTAACAAAAGCATTATGGGCGCGTTGTATCGCGGTTTCCTTGTCAGTGCGCTTGTTTCTGCCGCTTTGATCTATTATCTGGTCAAAACCAAGATCGGACTTGATGCGAATATCGAGTTCGTAAATGATTTCACAGCCACAGGCCGTGATCTGGTTTACTGTGCCTTTGTCGGTCTTGGTGTGACGGCTCTTTTGATCTGGATCACTGAGTACTATACCTCAACAGAATATCGTCCGGTTCGGTCCATTGCCAAAGCCTCTGAAACCGGTCACGGTACTAACGTGATCCAGGGTCTGGCTGTATCACTGGAATCAACGGCATTGCCAATTCTGGTCATCTGCGGCGGTATTTTCTTCGCATATGATTTCGCGGGTCTGTATGGTATCGCGCTTGCGGCGACAACAATGCTGGCGCTTGCCGGTATGGTCGTTGCACTTGATGCCTATGGTCCGGTTACGGATAATGCCGGCGGGATTGCCGAAATGTCCAATATGCCGGAAAAGGTCCGTGTCACAACAGATGCACTTGATGCGGTTGGTAACACGACCAAGGCTGTCACCAAGGGTTATGCCATTGGTTCTGCCGGTCTTGCCGCACTGGTGCTGTTCGCGGCCTATACCGAAGAGTTGAAGCATTACTTCCGTGGAGAAGATATGGTTGTTGACTTCCCATTACAGGAACCGTTCGTGATTATCGGCCTGTTCATTGGCGGTCTGTTGCCGTATCTGTTCAGCGCGATGTCAATGACAGCCGTTGGCCGTTCAGCCGGTGCGATTGTTGTTGAGGTCCGTCGTCAGTTCAAGGAAGTCAAAGGCATCATGACCGGTAAAGGCAAGCCTGAATATGGCCGTGCCGTTGACCTGTTGACCAAATCAGCGATCAAGGAAATGGTTGTTCCCTCCTTGCTGCCGGTTCTGGCGCCTGTACTGCTGTTCCTGGTCGTCTGGGGACTTGATGGCAGCCTTGTTTCTGCCTTTCAGGCTCTGGGTGCCATGCTGGTCGGCACGATTGTGACCGGTATCTTTGTCGCGATTTCCATGACCTCCGGTGGCGGTGCATGGGATAACGCCAAAAAGTACATCGAAGAAGGCAACTGCGGGGGCAAGAATTCCGAAGCCCACAAAGCAGCCATCACCGGTGATACTGTCGGCGATCCCTACAAGGATACAGCTGGTCCGGCTGTTAACCCACTGATCAAGATTGTCAATATTGTGGCAATCCTGCTGGTGGCTGTTGCAGCTAAGCTGATTGGCGCGTAATAAAACGCCTTTAATGAAAAGCCCCGCTGGTAAAACAGCGGGGTTTTTTTTATATGTCAGATCTGCTTGGTAACCGATCAGCTTTGCTGAGCAATTTTATGACGGGCTGATTTCAAAATACGTTCTTCGGGGAAAAGCAGGCGTACCGTTGTGCCTTTATCCTTTTCACTTTCCATCTGCAGATTAGCACCATGCAGACAGGCCAGTGATTGCACCAGTGTCAAGCCAAGCCCCGTGCCCGAGGTATCCCGCGCCAGACTTGAATTGGCCTGCCAGAATGGCTGCATCGCTTTTTCAAGCTCTTCTGCCGTCATACCAATACCGCTGTCAATGACTTCCAAGACCAGTTTATTACTGTTGTGAATGTAAGCCTTGATTTTAATTTCACCCTCGGCAGGTGTAAATTTAACGGCATTGCTGACAAGATTCAGCAATATCTGCTTGATCACCAGCTCTTCGCCGATAAGCTCCGGCAGGTCGGATGGTAAATCAAGCGTAATATCCAGGTTTTGTTCTTCAATCTTACCTTTGAGAATGACCAGACATGACGCCACCGCACGTGACAACTTAACCGGACCTTCGTTCAGTTCCCGGTTGCCGGCCTCAATTTTAGAGACTTCCAGAATTTCACTGATAATACGCAGCAAGTCGTTACCGCTGTTATATATATCGCTGGCATATTCCTTATAGGCCTGATTTTCAACCGGGCCCATGATCTCATCCTTGATGATTTCTGAGAAACCGATAATCGCGTTCAGAGGCGTACGTAATTCGTGGCTCATATTGGCCAGGAATTCAGTTTTGGTCCGGCTGGTGATTTCAGCGGTTAATTTGGCCTCTTTCAGCTCCTCTTCCGTTTTGCGACGTTCTGTAACATCCCATAGACTGCCTTCGTAATATAAGATTTCTCCATTATCACCTTTCACCGCACGGGCGTTCTCAACAAGCCATATTTTGGTGCCGTCTTTTTTATACATCTGGGTTTCCATACCGACAACCCGGCCTTCACGATCCAGTTTATTTTTGAAAAAGGCCCGATCTTCGGGACGGACATAAATCTGTGATGCGATACTGTGGATAGAGTTCAATACATCTGTGGTGTCATTATACCCCAGTATCTGGGCCAATGCCGGATTAACGCTGATAAATTTACCCTCTGCCGTTGTCTGGTAAATGCCACTGATCGAGTTTTCAAATATATCACGATATTTGCGTTCTGCCGTTTCGACGGCGACTTCGGCCTGTTTTTGGC
Source organism: Pseudomonadota bacterium (assembly GCA_051745265.1). Taxonomy (GTDB): domain Bacteria; phylum Pseudomonadota; class Alphaproteobacteria; order Micavibrionales; family CSBR16-224; genus JBNJDW01. The sequence continues at coordinate 3,843 of JBNJDW010000059.1, read as the reverse complement.
CTTCCCGGTCGGTAATCGTACCGATCCCATGGGCGTGGCCGTTGGCGCCTTCGCTGAGGAGGCGAAAGGCAATTTCAACCATCCGATAACTTCCATCCCGCATTTCTATATGTGCCTTAACCCTGTAAGGCTTTAAACTTCTTTGCGTAAACCGATGATAACGTTTTATATTTTCTGCGCGCTGTTCATCGGGTAAAATATCAAAAAAAGGCTGACCGATCAGGTCATCTGCCGCAAAGTTGGTCAGTTTGGTATAGTTTCTATTGATATAGACAACACAGCCTTTTTCATCGAGCTCAAAGATCGTATCGGAGATCGCATTTAAAAGAGCTTTATATTGAACATCCTCCAAACGATTACCGCGCATAATCCATTCAGCCGAAAGCTGGCTGCGTCTGCGGTCACCTAAAAAGTTACCAAACACAGCAGAGGCAAAGCCCGTAATAAAAAAGGTTATAAAAACAAGCCCGATGACCAAAAAAATATGATCCGGGTTTAAAAACCGATTCTCAAAGCTTTTAAGATAAAACAGTAATCCAGACGCCGTCATAAAGCCCAAAACCGTACAAATCCAAAGGATTTTGTGGCTAAGGGCCCGCTTGAATTCGGACCATATTGGCTGTTTATTTTCACTCATCGAATAAAACGACTCCACTCCGTTGACTATATAATGCTTTAAATCAATTAAATTTTGTTAAACCTCATGCATTATTATTCTTTTTTTAGTGACAATTTACAATGCATTCGATAGTATATACTTATCATAATATATGAGGTAACCATGTCTGAACGTATTTTTACAGGACTTACGATAGACGGTGGTGGTGTGAGAGGTATAATATCAGCGCGTCTGCTTCAAGAAGTTGAAGAACGGACAGGCAAGCCTATCTGTGAGCTTTTTGACCTGATTGCCGGCGCATCTACGGGCGCAATTCTTGCCGGTGCACTGGCCGCACCTTCGAAGGAGGATCCGAGTAAACCGCGTTATACCGCCAAGGAAATGGTTACCTTTTATCAGGAATATTCGCACGTTATTTTCCCCGAAGACAGATTCCGTCAATGGAAACACTTTGTCCCGGCCATGAACGGATTCTTTGATCCTGAACCTTTTGAAAGGCTTCTTGAAGATAAACTGGAAAACCTGACCTTACGTGACAGCCTGACGCATCTTATGATGGCCGGCGCTGATATGAAGAAATTTACACCCGTCTGGATGAGCTATTTCCATGAAAAAGATAAACACAAAGACAAATATCAAAAATGGGAAAATCTGAAAATACGTGATGCCATCCGCGCCAGCGCGTCTCCGCCTTTGGTCTTTCCGGCAAAATATATTTACACCCAGCCCAATAAAAACATGCCAGAAGCCGCAGACCGCCACGCATTTCTGGATGGCAGCCTGTTTGCCTCCACCCTGCCCCGCCGGGCACATAGCAAGGCAAAGCAGATGGCACCACAAAACGCACGTATTGTCATGCTTTCAGTTGGCACGGGATCGCTTGAACAAAGCCTGACACCGGATGCGATGAATAAAATGACGCCCTTTGACTGGTTGCGCACCGTAACCTTTAGCGCCTCCACGGAATTAACGCTTCAGGATCTGCTGAACGATCTTTATGAAGAAATCGGCAATGATCTTTGCCGCCTTGATGTTGTTATTGACGGGCAGGCTGATGACGCCCCGACGACAGGTCTTTTTGATGCTCGAAAAGAAAATATGGATAAACTCCTTAAACTTGCCGAAGATCTTATTTCAGAGAAAGATCAGGAAATCGACCGTATCTGCACCCTTCTACTGGCTAAACACCAGCAGGATCTTAATCTGGAGCATAGCCGGGATGCCTTAAGCCATTTATACGAGAAACTGAATAATGTCAGCTCTGTCAGGGATTTAAATCAACTCTATACCAAAATTGTTCAGTATTCAGCTGATATCAAAGATCAATCCCCCGCAGCGAAGGATATCGAGGTTTATGAGCTGTGTCAGGAAGTCAGCCCGGAACATTTCCCGCAGCTCAAAGAATTCTATCATGCGCGCCATAACCAGCTTTCTCATCTGGAAGCCAACCCGAAAAAACAAAAGGGTATAGCCCGTTTCTTTAATTTCAGCTGCCTGCGCCGCGGATCAAATGATAATAAGAAACCAGCAGCTACGCAAAAGCCGGATACACCACCGGCAGAGCCTAAACAGGCGCAAAAAGGCCCCCGCCGTCAGCCTTAAAAAGACAGACAGCGGTTATGTAATAGAAAGTTGTTTTTTCTTAAGCTGGCTTTATGCTTCGGTCCCGGTCTTCAAACCACTCTGACCTGATTTTGTCAAAGCCTCACAGGCCTTCAAAATACGGTCACAGGCTTTTTCCAGATCTGCGGTCGATAACGCATAGGATATGCGGAAATATGGTGACAGGCCAAAAGCCTCCCCATGCACCAGTGTCACACTCTGCGTATCCAGAATATAAGCGGCAAAATCCGCATCGCTTTCGATACGCTGGCCATCCGGTATCGTACTGCCGATCAGTCCTTCACAGGATGCAAAGATATAAAAAGCCCCCTGCGGCGTAATGCAGGAGATACCCTCAATTGCATTCAGTTTAGAGAGCACAAGATCACGGCGGGTCCGGAAGGTTTCACGCCATTCATTCAAAAACGACTGATCGCCGGTCAGGGCCTCCAATGCTGCGGCCTGACTGATAGAACAGGCGTTTGAGGTACTCTGCCCCTGAATTTTGGTCATCGCCTTAATCAGATCCTTGGGTCCTGCCGCATAACCAATACGCCAGCCGGTCATGGAATAGGCTTTTGAAACACCATTCATCGTGACAATACGGTCTTTCAGATCCGGTGCGACTTCTGCCAGCGTATGGAAAACAAAATCATCATAGGTGAGATGTTCATAAATATCATCACAGAGAATATATATTTCGGGATGTTTGCGCAGTACATCCGCAATGGCGATCATTTCATCCTTTGTATAGGCCATACCGGTTGGATTGCTGGGGGAATTTAAGACCAGCCATTTGGTTTTTGCGGTAATGGCTTTTTCCAGACGGTCCGGGGTCAGTTTAAATTGCGTTTCTTCAGGGCATTCAATAATCACCGGCGTTCCTTCGGCCAATGTCACCATATCAGGGTAAGACACCCAATACGGCGCCGGAATCAGAACATCATCGCCCGGATCGACGGACGCCATGAATGTATTATACAAAATCTGTTTACCGCCAGTACCGACAACGATCTGATCAATATCATAGTCCAGATTATTTTCACGTTTAAACTTATCGACAATGGCCTGACGCAGTTCTGTCGTGCCCGGTACCGGTGTGTATTTGGTTTTACCGGCATCTATGGCTTTTTTCGCCGCGTTTTTAATAGGATCAGGTGTGTCAAAATCAGGTTCACCGACGCTCAGGCTGATGACATCTTTGCCTTGCGCTTTCAACTCCCCAGCCTTGGCCACAAGGGCAAGCGTTGCGGAGGGTTTTACATTCTGGACACGTTTTGAAATAAGACTCATTGTTGGATTCCTTTAATTTGTTCCGGATCTGGACAGTTCCGGATATCGATTTTTTCAGCTTCAAACCAGTCACGCAGCGGTTTTAAGTCCTGCTGGTCAAGCGCGCGGGTAAACAGTTTGTGAACATGGGGTAAAAAGCGCAAATAACGGTCTTTTTCATCCCGCTTGAACAGGCGGACAAAAATCCCCAGCACCTTGGCATGACGCTGCGCTGCCAGAATATAAAAGCTTCTCATGAAGCTTTGCTGATTCAGCCCCTTGATCGCCGGCAGGTATTTTGAATACAGCAGGTGATCATACAGATTTTCAGGCACTTCACGGCGCGCATC